>JAKFWI010000037.1 GCA_021731965.1 Hyphomonadaceae bacterium
CACGAAGTGGGTCGTCAGGCCATCATGGCCGATCCCGATTGGCGCGAGGGGGCCTACCAACAGCTTGCAGTGCGCCATCGCCGCAGCCAATATCCAGCACGCTGGCCCCCGGCGTCACGAAAGCCGCGATCGCGCCATGATCGGCCCGTTTGCTCATGCCCGCTTGTCCGATTGCCAAGCCAGCCCGCGCGCCGTGGCGGCCGCATCGATAAAACCGGTTAAAGTCGCCTCAAATTCCGGCTCTTCCAGCAAAAACGCGTCATGCCCCTTATCGGATAGGATTTCGACATAGGATGCCGCGCAGCCCGCCGCCACTTGGGCGCGTGCGATGGCTTTGTTCTCTTCCGGCGGATAATGCCAATCGCTGGAGAAACCAAAGCTGCAAAAGCGGGTGCGCGAATGGCGAAAGGCCTGCGCCAGCGTGCCGCCATAATCGGCCGCCAGATCAAACTGATCCGCCGCGCGGGTGATGTAGAGATAGGAATTGGCATCGAAGCGATCGATAAAGCTGCGGCCTTGATGGCGCAGATAGCTTTCCACCTGGAAATCGGGATCGAAGCTGAACGTGCCGGCGGCCTTGGCCTTCGGCGCGCGGCCAAAGCGGCGCTGCAACGCCGCCTGCGATAGATAGGTCACGTGGGCCGCCATGCGCGCCACCGCCAAGCCTTTGGCCGGGCGCACTGCAAGCTGTTGGTAGGCCCCCTCGCGCCAATCGGGATCGGCCATGATGGCCTGACGACCCACTTCGTGGAAGGCGATGTTCTGGGCACTGTGGCGGGCGCTGGTGGCGATGGTGGCGCAAGCAAACACGCGCTCCGGGTAAGCGGCGGCCCATTGCAGCGCCTGCATGCCGCCGATCGAGCCGCCGATCACCGCAAACAAACTGGGCACACCCAGCGCATCCAGCAGCATGGCCTGGGCGCGCACCATGTCGGCGATGGTGATCACCGGAAACCGCAAAGCGTAGGGCTTGCCCTCCGCGTCTTCCGAGCTCGGCCCGGAACTGCCCATGCAGCCGCCCAGGATATTCGAGCAAACCACGAAAAACCGGTTGGTATCAATGGGCCGGCCGGGGCCAACCACGCGCGGCCACCATGGCGGGCGCCCGCTCACCGGGTTGGCGCTGGCCACGAATTGATCCCCCGTCAGGGCATGGCATACCAAGACCGCGTTGGATTTGTCCTCGTTGAGCCGACCATAGGATTCATACGCGATGGTCAACGGGGCCAAAGCCGCGCCGCCGGCCAATTGCAAGGGCTTGTCTTGGGCAAAGCTCAGGCTGCGTATGCCGTTTGCCGTCGACCAGCGCCCCAATTGCGCAAGAATCTGTGTCATGCCCGAATCATAGCAGAAGTTTCACACCCAAGCTTCTGAAGAACGCCGGCAGCCTGTTAGACGATCCCCCGGAGGCGTTGCAAGGCCATCACTTGGACGTCAAGGCGGCGCGGGCTAAAGAGCGGATACCGATTTGACTGAATCGGCTCAAATCGGCCCCCCTCCGCTCTACACGATTAAATCAGACCCGTTGTGTTGTGAAAACCGGGTCACACTTTTCCGGAACGGGTCTAAGGTAACATTTCGATGATGGACACGTGATGATAGAGACCCCGACGCCCCCCGAGCCGCCCGAACCCGAGCTGCCAGAGCCTGCACCGCATGAGCCCCAAGTGCATGAGCCACTATTGCATGCGCAGCCCGTGCACGATCTGCGCCAGCAGATCGACGCGATCGACGATGCCTTGCTGGATTTGTTCGCCCAGCGCATGGCGCTCGCGCCCGCTTTGAAGGCGGCAAAGGGCGGCGCGGAAGGTGTGGCGGCCATGCGCCCGGCGCGGGAAGTCTTGGTGCTCAAGCGGCTAATCGCCCGCGCCGGCCCCGCGTTGGACGCCAACCATCTCGTTGACGTTTGGCGCCAGATCATGGCCGCCAGCCTCAATGCCCAGACCGAGATCGAAGTGGCGATTGCGGGTGCGGGCGATGTCATGCGCTATCACGATGTTGCACGCCGTTATTTCGGGCATGGCGTGCGCTTCACCCGCGAAGCGGAAGTCCGCACGGCCCTCAACCGCGCAGTCGATCAGGACCGGGTGGTGGCGGTGGTGCCCTGGCCGGGATCCAGCGGCTCAGGCGTTTGGTGGCCCTGCCTGACCGAGACGCGCTATCACTGCCTCTCCATGGTGGCGGCCCTGCCCATGCGCGGCGAAGCGGAAGTGGCATTGTTCGCGCGCACCAACCAATTCGAAGCAACGGGTCACGACGAATCCTTGGCACTTGCTTATGATCCTCATCATCGATTGACACGATGCTTGAATACGGCGCAGCTGACTGGGCGCGAGCTCGGTCGCGCTTCGGATAAACTGTTGCTGTCTCTCGATGGGTTCGTCCCGCCTGATGATCCAAGGCTGCTGGCAGCCCTGCGCTCTGGGCTGGATGGGCTACGGGTTATCGGCTGCTTTTCACGAGTGTAACACCCATGTCTCCCAAGCCGCTTCCCTGTGTCGCTGCGATAGAACCCTATCGCGGCGGCGAATCCACGATCCCGGGGATCCCGCATCCGATCAAATTGTCTTCCAATGAAAACCCCCTCGGGGCCAGCCCCCGCGCGATCGAGGCCTATCGCGGTGGTGGCGATACGTTGGCGCGCTATCCAGAAGGCTCGTCGCGGCGGCTTAGGGCGGCCATCGCCGCGCGCTATGGGCTGGAGGAGGCGCGCATTCTTTGCTCTGCTGGCTCGGATGAAGCCATCCAGCTGATGGGCCGCGCTTATCTCGCGCCGGGCGATGAGGTCATCCAATCCCAATATGGGTTTTTGATGTATCGGCTGATGGCGCAAGCCTGCGGGGCCAGCGTGCTGGCTGGGCCCGATCGGGACTTCACGGTGGATGTCGATGCCATGCTGGCCTTGGTTGGCCCGCGCACCAAAATGGTGTTTCTGGCCAATCCCAATAATCCCACCGGCACCTACATCCCCGGCGACGCCCTGCGGCGGCTGCATGCGGGCCTGCCCAATGATGTGCTGCTGGTGCTCGATGCGGCCTATGCCGAATACGTCATGCACAGCGATTACGAGGATGGCGCGCTGCTGGCCAGCCGGCACGATAATGTGCTGATGACCCGGACCTTCTCTAAAATCCATGGCCTGGCGGGGCTGCGGCTGGGCTGGACCTACGGCGCCGCGGAAATCATCGAGGCTTTGCACCGCGTGCGGGGCCCGTTCAACGTGTCGGGCCCAGCGCAGGCGGCTGGCATCGCGGCCATCAATGACCTTGCCTTCGAGGCCGAATCCCGCACGCAAAACGCCCAGGAATTAGCGCGGCTGACGCAGGGTCTGCGTGCGCTGGGGCTTGATGCCATCCCCAGCGTCGCCAATTTCGTGCTGGTCAGCTTTGGTCAACATTCGGCGGCCAGCGCCAATCGGGCCTTGCGCGCCCAGGGCCTGATCGTCCGTGACGTGTCATCCTACGGCTTAACCAACCATTTGCGCATCAGCATTGGCCTTCCCGCGGAAATCGACGCCGTATTGGCGGCGCTGAGCGCCCATTTGCGCGCGGCCGCGTGAGCGAACCCGCTTTTACGCGTGTCGCCGTGCTTGGCGTTGGCCTGATCGGCTCCTCGATCGCACGCGCGCTGCAGCGATATCACCCCGGCATTCCGGTGCAGCTGTTCGATGCCGATGCGCAGGTGCGCCAGCGCGCTGCGGCTTTGGGGCTGGGCCAGGTCCAGGACACGGCGGCGCACGCTGCCGCGGGCGCGGACTTGATCATCCTGGCCACCCCCGTAGGGGCCATGGCGCAAGCCGCCGCTGCGGCGCGGCCCGGGATGGCCCACGCGGTGGTGGTCAGTGATGTCGGCTCCACCAAGCAGGCCGTGATCGAGTCCGTCACGCCGCATCTGCCCGATCACGCGCTGTTCATTCCGGGCCATCCGGTGGCCGGCACGGAATATTCGGGGCCAGACAGCGGCTTTGCCGCTTTGTTCGACAAGCGCTGGCTGATCCTCACGCCGCTGGACGATCCGCGCCCTGCTTACGCGACGGCTGTCACGCGGCTGGAGGAATTCTGGAGGCAATTGGGCGCCAAGGTGGCCCGCATGGATGCGGCGCGCCATGATCTCACCTTGGCCATCACCAGCCATTTGCCGCATTTGATCGCCTTCACGATCGTGGCCACCGCCGAGGATTTGGAGACGGTCACCGAGGCCGATGTGGTGAAATATTCCGCCGGCGGCTTTCGCGATTTCACCCGCATCGCCGCCTCCGATCCGACCATGTGGCGCGACGTGTTCCTTGCCAATCGCGACGGGGTGCTCGAAGTGCTGGGCCGCTTCAGCGAAAATCTGGCCGCCTTGCAACGCGCCATCCGTTGGGGCGATGGGCAGACGCTATTTGACACCTTCACACGGGCCCGGCGCGTTCGCCGCGAGGTGATCGAGGCCGGCCAGGATACCGCCGCCCCCAATTGGGGCCGGGACCCAAGCTAAGGACCCGCCTCTTGAGCCAAATCCGCGCAGCCTGCCTCGATGCGCTCTTCCAGCTGGCGCATGAATTCGCGGCGCGGCAGGCCGCCTGGGATCGGCGGCAAAAAGCGGATCACGGCCTGGCCGGGCTTGCGCAGAAAGCCGTGGCAATACAGCCCGGTATTGAGCGCCACGGGCGTGCAAGGCACCTCCAGCTCGCGGTAGATGGCGGCCACGCCGGGCTTGTAATCAGGCACCGCACCCGGTGCCTGGCGCGTCCCTTCCGGGAAGATGAAGATCGCCCGCCCATCGGCAAAGCTGGCCCGGGCGGCGCGCACCATATCTTTCAGCGCCTTGGCGTGGGCTTCGCGGTCCACCATGATCATGCCGGTGCGCTGCACAAACCAGCCAAATACCGGCATGGCGCGCAGCTCTTGTTTGAAGACGATGGCCGGCTCTGGCAGTGCCAAGAAGATAGCGATAGTTTCCAGCATGGATTGGTGCTTGCAGGCCACCAGGCCGCCGCCCTTTGGCGCGTGCTCCAACCCCTCAAAGCGCAGATGCAGGCCGCAAATCCAACGCAAGCCAAACACCGCATAGCGTGACCAGACCCGCGCCGAAATCAAGCTGGCCCGCGCGTTGAGCATGGAGGCCGGCATGCCCGAAATGCCAATCACCGCCATGCCGGCATAGAGATAAACGACATAAAGCAAAGAGCGCGCCCAAATCATGGGCTACTCGCGCCGCGGCCATCCGCGCCGATCAGCCCTTCTCTTGCCTGAATCGCCAGCAATTTCAGATACTCCGCCCCCAAGCGCGCCGCCAGGCGCGGATCCCCCTGCCATACCTCCGGCCGGCCCAGCCGGCTGGCCACAGGATAAGCGGTGAAGTGGGCCTGCGGCAAGGCGAGGCGCAGCTCGATCAAGCTGCGCGCCATGTGGTAATCCTCCGTCACCAGGATGATGTCGCGAAACTCATGCGCATGGGCCCAGGCGGCGGTTTCGGCGGCATTGCCAATGGTATCGGAGGCGGATCGGCCCAGATCCACACAGCAATCAAAGCGCTGGGCATCGACCGCCAGCGCCAGCGCGATATCCTTATCGGTGGCGGCGGGGTTAACGCCCGTGATCAGCAGACGCTGGCCATAGCCGCCCTCCAGCAGCCGCACGCCGGTGCGGAGCCGCTCTAGCGAGCCGCCTGTCAACGCCACGATGGCCTGCGCCTTCGGAGGCGGGTCCGGTGCCTTGAGGCCGTGCACGGCAGCGGCGAAATTGGTAAAACCCAGCAGCAGCGCGCCCAAAGCGCCCAAAACGGCAACCAAGAACAGCACGCGCCAACGGCTCACGCGCGGCCCTCCGCTTCTGACCATAGGCGCCGCGCCGCGACGCGCGCCCCAGCACCCGCCAATAAGCCGGCAAGGATGGCGATGACGCCCAACGGGCCGATCACCTCCGGGCTGAACACCGTCAAGCGTTCCGTGATGTTCAAGCTGGGTGCCGCCCCCGCCACCAGGCCGAAGGCCAGCGCCCCCGCGGCCGCCGACCCCAAAAAGCCTGCCGCCAATCCCTCATAGGCCGCGCGCCGGGCCACGATCCCAAAGGCTTGCGACGGCATGGCCCCGCTTTCCAGCCAGGCCAGCAGCGTTTCACGCTCTTGGCGCGCACGGGCCCGAGCCGCCAGCGGAATGATCAAAGCGGCCGCGCCGCCGGAAATGGCCGCCGCCGCAATGGCAAGACGCGCGAGGCGCCGGGCCGCTGCCGCTGCCGCCTCGGCCCACGGGCCGGGCCCAAACACTTCAGCTTCAAACCCGGCGCGCGCCAGGGCCGTTTTCAGCACCTGCGCGATGCGGGCGCTGCCTTGAGCCGATTCCACCTCTATTAGCCGCAATTCCGGCAGATCCAGCGCTTCTTGCCCAATCAATTCGCGGGCGCGCTCCTGCGTCATGGCCCGCGCAGAGGATACCCCCGGAGTGCGCCGCAACAGCGCAGCCGCCGCCTCCGCCGCGCCGGGGCGATCGGGGGCCATGACGCGCACGGTCAAGGCACCGTCCAAACCCCGCGCCCAGACCGAAGCCGCGCTTTGCGCCGCGCCTGCCCCAAGCGCCGCGCAGGCCGCCACAAAGCAGGCGATCGCGCAGGCCCAAAACAAAGCGGCACCGCCGCGTGATGCACCGAGTGCGTTCATGGCGCAGCCTCCGCGCCGGGAGGTTTTAGCAGGCCATCGGCGATGAGATGGCGGCTGGCGTGCAGCTGCTGGCATTCCGCTTGGTTCAAGCCGCTAAATACCATGCCCGCCCCGCCTTCGCGCAGCGCGCCGAGCGCGGACTGCATGGCGCGCTGGGCCCGGTGGGTGATGCCCGCAAAGGGTGCATCGCCCAGCAGCAGCGCTGGGCGCGCCACCACGGCCCGCGCCAACACCGCCGCCTTGCGCGACGCGGCACTGGCCCCGGCCGCCGGCAGCTCCGCCTCAGCCTCCAGGCCAAATTCAAACAGCATTTCCCTGACTTCCTCACGCACGGTGCGATCCAGCCGCCCAGACAAACGCGCAGGCAATTCGATATTGGCCGTCAAGCTCAGCATCGGCGCAAGCTGCGCATCGCTGCCGATCAGGGCCATGCGCCGACGCAAACGCGCGCGCGCCCCCAGCCCCCCGCGCCGTGCTTCGTGCCCATAGAGGTACATCCGCCCCTCCCGCACAGGCAAAAGCAGCCGCATCACCAGCATCAGCCGGTGCACGCTGAGCGCCTCGCCCTCGAGATGGGCGCAGCCCCCCGCACGCACTTCCAAATAAGGAATTTCCAGCCAGCGAACGCGCCCGCGCAAACCGACCACCAGCTGCTCACAGCGCAAAGCGGCAGGCCAATCAAACAAAGCGTCATCGGCGGCGGAAAGAGAAGATTGAGACATCTGGACGCATCTATTCGAATCAGGGCAGGCGCTATGCATACCAGCATCGGCCTCTGGGGCGAATCCGTACCATGATCCTGATCTGCACGTCCTGCGCCAGTCGCTACTTCGCTGCCGACGAATCCATCGGCGAAGGGCGCATGGTCAAATGCGCGGCCTGCGGCCATGAATGGGTCGCCACCCCAAGTCTTACACTCGATCAATCGCTCGATGATGCCCCCGCGGCCGGCAAAGCTGCGCACCTCGCGAAAGGCTTTCTAAAGCGACCGCCGCGCGCGCCGCTGGAGCGCTCCCCAGCCGCCATGATCCGTGCCCGTCAGGCGCAGCGGGAGCGGCGCACCCGTTTGTTTCAGGCCTCAGGGGCCTGGGGCGGCGCATTGATCATGCTGGCGGGGATTTTTACCGCTGGGGCGGTGGTGCGCGATCCGCTGGCGCGGGTCTGGCCGCAGAGCGCCAGCCTGTTCACCGCGGCGGGGCTTGAGGTGAATATCTACGGCTTGATCATCGAGGATGTGGAAACGACCCGCACCGAAACTCCACAAGGTGCGGCCATCCGCGTGCGCGGCATCGTCCGCAATCTGCGCCTTAGTCAACAAGCAACGCCGCCCATCCGGATCCTGTGGCGCGATAGCAATGGCCGTTTGCTCAGTGATACGCTTGGCCACCCGGAAAAAACCATCTTGGGCGCAGGAAAGCTGACCCGCTTTGAAGGCCTGATCAGCGGGCCGGTCGCCAGCGCTGCTTTGGTCGAGGTGCGGTTCGGCTTGCGCCAAGGAGAGCAATTGGCGCTGCACAGCCCGGCGCAAAGCCCCGCCGCGCCGCAAGTGGTCGCCGCCTTGGCGCATTAGCGGCGGACACGAGACGGGTCCGCCCCACATGCCCACTCGCACGGCGCAGCGCGCCAAGCTATAGGCGATCCATGCCCAAGCTCACGCCCCTCATCTCCGCCCAAGCCGTGCAGGATCGCGTCGCGGCATTGGCCCAGGATCTGGCCCCCTTGGTCGATGAAAACTGGAACCTCATCGTGCTGCTGCAGGGAGCGATGCCGTTTGCGGTGGATTTGCAGCGCGCCCTGGCCCGGCTTGATCGCCACCCCGTGCAAGATTGCCTTTGGCTGGAAAGCTATCGCGACGGGCGCGCCTCTTCTGGGCGGGTCGTGGTGCGGGCGGATCTGTCGCGCAGCCTGGAGGGGCGCGCCGCGCTGATCCTGGACGATGTGTTCGATACCGGGCGAACCATCGCCTTTGCCCGCGCGCATTTGCTGGCCAAGGGAGCGATATCCACGCGCGCATGCGCTTTGGTGCGCAAGCCTGCCTCCGGCACCCAGGATATCGAGCATGTCGGCTTCGAGGCGGAGGATCGCTTTCTGGTTGGTTATGGCATGGACGATGCGGGGCGCTATCGTGGACTGCCCTTTATTGCCGCGCTGGATTAGCCCGCCTTATTCACGATATCCGCGATCGTCACGCAGGCGAATGTGTTGGATTGTCCGGAAAGGCGCGCTGAGCGCAGCTTGGCTATCGTGAACGATCCGGGTTAACCCGCCTTCCAGCTTTACGAAATCAGGCTTTGCTCTCTGCGTCTTTCCACCGGCTGAGCGAAACGAAGCGCTGAGTTTCTCCGTCATGCCACCGGCTTGGCGCAGCCAAGATCGGTGGCATCCAGGGCCATGGTTCCCGCCGCTGCTGCGCACGGTGGGATGACGCAAAGCACGGCCTACGCACGGTGGGGTGACGCAATTTCTAATCGACTGGATCCAGCCACTAGCCCCCCATGCGCAAGCACCTCGACATGACCCCGCCTCGCCCTTATCTCATGCGCATGACTAGGTCGGCAAAATCCGTGGGCTTTGGCCTCGCCTTTGTGGCCCTCACGGCCGTGGCCGGCTGCGCCCCGCGCCCACCGGTGGGCTGTGTCATCGATCTGCCTGGCGGGATAGGTGGCCCCTTCTCCTTGATCGACGAAAGCGGCAAAGCCGTCACACAAGCCGATTTCCTCGGCCGGCCGGCTTTGTTGTATTTCGGCTTCACCTTTTGCCCCGATGTCTGCCCGTTTTCGTTGCAATCGGCCAAGCTGGCGTTGGACTCCATGGGCCCCAAGGGGCGCAGCGTGCAGCCGGTGCTGATCAGCCTGGATCCGGAGCGCGACACCCCCCAGGTGCTGGCGCATTATGTGCTCTCGGATGGCTTTCCCACGGGCCTGCGCGGCTTGACCGGCACGCAAAAACAGGTCGCTGAGGCGGCCAAGACCTACAAGGTGGGGTGGGGAAAAACCGGCGCGGGCCCCGATTATCAGATCGAGCACACCTCATTTTTCTTCGTGCTCGATCGAAAAGGGCACACGCGGGCGTTGTATTCCAGCGATCTCGACCCAGAAAGCGCGGGCGCTTGCATGGATGCTGCACTGCGTTAAAGGATTGCCGCTCTGTTAACCGGGGCGTAGCCCTGACAGGTTAGTCTCGCCCGCACTTGCCGGTTCGCGCAAGCCCGGCACGCAATGGAGCGGTCCCGCCGCATGCTGTATTCGCTGTATGAATTGAACCGCGCCGCTTTTGCCCCGCTGCACGTGGCCGCAGCAACCCAAAGCGCTTTGCTGCGCAATCCCTTCAACCCAGCGGGCGAGACGCCGCTGGGCCGGGTGGCGGCCGCGGCCGGCGAATTGCTGGAATCGGTGACCCGCCGCTATCGCAAGCCCGAATGGAATTTGCCCAGCACGCAGATCAATGGTGTCGACGTTCCGGTCAGTCCACAAGTGAGCTGGTCCAGCCCCTGGTGCTCGCTGGTGCATTTCCGTCGCGCGCGGGCAGCTATGCAAGAAGCGGGCAAGACCGGCCCGGATCCGCGGGTGTTGATCGTCGCGCCCTTGTCGGGACATTACGCCACGCTGCTGCGCGGCACGGTCGAGGCGTTTTTGCCCGATCACGAGGTTTACATCACCGATTGGGCGGATGCGCGCATGGCCCCCGTGGTTTTGGGGCGCTTCGATCTGCACGATTACATCGACCATATCCGCGTGATGCTGCGCAAAATCGGCCCGGGAGCGCACACGGTGGCGGTCTGCCAGCCGGGGCCGGCGGTGTTGGCCGCCATCGCTTTGATGGCCGAGGAGGCTGACCCGGCTTTACCCGCCAGCATGAGCTATATGGGCTCGCCCATCGATGCGCGCTGCTCCCCCACTGTGCCGAACAAATTGGCGATGGAGCGCCCATTTGCCTGGTTTCGCGAGAACATGGTGCACACCGTGCCGCCGGTCTATCCGGGCGCGTTCCGACAGGTTTACCCGGGCTTCGTGCAGCTCGCCAGCTTTATGGGCATGAATCTGGATCGCCACGTCAGTGCGCACTGGGAGTATTATGAGAATCTGGTCAAGGAAGATGGTGATAGCGCGGTGAAGCACCGTGAGTTTTATGATGAATATCTATCCGTGATGGATTTGACCGAAGAATTCTATTTGCAAACCATCAAGGATGTCTTCCAGGAATTCACGCTGGCCCGCGGTGTCTACGAGCATCGCGGCATCCTGGTGCGCCCCGCCGCCATCGAAACCGTGGCGCTGATGACGGTGGAGGGGGAGAACGACGATATCTCCGGCATTGGCCAAACCCAAGCCGCCCACGATTTGTGCTCAGGCCTCCCGAACGCGATGCGAATCGATTATGTTCAGGCGGACGTTGGCCATTACGGCGTGTTCAATGGTCGGCGCTTTCGCACGGAGATTTACCCACGCATGCGCGCATTCATTCAGCAGTTTGATCGCCAGGAGGTGCCCGCTAGGCGCCGCGCCGACAGGATCAGCGCCTGACCGCAGCGGCCACCCGCGTCACCATCAGTGCGCCGGACGGCGCGGATTTCCCCGTTCGTTTGATCGTGCAGCCCAAGGCCCGGCGCATTGGCCTGCGCGTCGATCCAATTGCCCGCGAAGCCATCGCTTTTGCGCCCTCCCAGCGCAGTTTGCCGGCCGCTTTGGCCTTTGCCAAGGAACGCGCCGGCTGGCTGGCCGCGCAATTGCGCTCGCTGCGCCCGCGCACGGCGCTGGCCCCCGATGCCTGCATTCCGGTGTTTGGCCAGGCCACGATTCTCAAGCAAGCGGGCGCAGGCGGCCGGGCCCGGCTCGAGCCCGGCTCCCCGCCGCATTTTCTGATCCCCTGCCCCGCGTCCGCAAGCTTTGAGGCCCGGGCGCTGCGCGGCCTGCAAGCGCTGGCGCTGCAAACGCTGACCGCGGAACTACAGGCCCCGATCGCGTTGTTTGGCGTGCAGCCGCGGCAGGTGCGCATCAAGGATACCCGTTCACGGTGGGGCTCGTGCACCAGCGCGGGGGTGCTGTCTTTCTCCTGGCGGGTGGTCATGGCCCCGTTGGCGGTCGTGCGTTATCTGGCGGTGCACGAAGTGGCGCATTTGCGCGAGATGAACCATTCGCCCGCCTTTTGGGATTTGGTCGCCAAAGCCGATCCCCATTACCGCAGCGCGCGCGCGTGGCTGCGTACACACGGCGCAAGCTTGCACGCGATTGGCTAAAGCGGATCCCGATTCCCGCTAGAGTGGATTCCGATTTGACCTATCTCAGGTCAAAGCGGGCTTGTCCGCTCCACAGGAATCAATAGACCCGTAACGAGCGTGGCTATCGTGAATAAGCCGGGTTAGGCTGCAGCAAAGCGTTTGCCACCGGCGCGCGGGTAAGCCGGGGTGTTTTCGCGAAAGAAAGCGATGCGCGCCTCTAGGTCTTCGATATGGTGAGCCGCCTCATCCAGCGATTGATTGGTGCGGCTGGCCAGCGCCGCATTCATCTGGGTGATCTGATCGAGCTGGTTGACCGAGCGGTTGATCTCATCAAAGCCCTGCGATTGCTCATGCGTTGAGGCGGAGATCTGCCGGATCAACGTGGTCACGTCATTCACCGCCGCGCGCACGGCCTCTTGGCTTTCGGCATTTTGCCGCACCAGATCCACCCCGCCGCGCACTTCAATATTGGCGCTCTCGATCAATTGGCGAATATCGCGTGAGGCGGAATCGGTGCGCCCAGCCAGCGCCCGCACCTCGCCCGCCACCACCGCGAAGCCGCGGCCCGCATCGCCGGCCCGCGCCGCTTCCACCGAGGCATTCAGCGCCAGCAAATTGGTTTGGAAGGCGATGCTTTGGATCAAGCCCACGATTTCGGAAATCTTGGAGGTGCGCTCCTCGATGCGCTCCATCGCGGACATGGTCGTCACTGCCACCTTGGCACCAAGCTCGCTACCGGCAGAGGCCACTTCGGCGCGCCCGGCGGCGTTTTGCGCATTGCCCACCACCTCGCGCAGCGTGGCGGCCAGCTCTTCCATCGCTGCCGCGGTTTCTTCGAGGCTGGCGGCCTGCTGCTCGGTACGGGCCGCCAAATCGGTGGCGCCGGCGGCAATGCTGGATTGACTGGCGCGCACATTGCCTGCGGCGACGGCGATATCACGCGCGATCGCGCCCACGGCGGCGGCGGTACGATTGACGCTGTCCTGCAGCGTTTTGAATTGACCCATCCGCACGCCTTCGAAGCGCACGGTGACATCGCCCTCGCCCAAGCGCCCCAGCGCGCGATTGGCCTCCTCGAGCGAGCCTTCCACCACCTCGGCCTGACTGTTGAGATTATTGGCCAGCACTTCGAGAAATCCGCTTTTTCCCGCGATTGGGATACGCATGGTGAAATCACCCTGAGCGGCGCGCGTGCTCATCGCCTCGATCTCGAGGCGCGCGGCGAATTCATCGGTTTGATCGCGCCATTGCTCGACCTGGCCCAGGCGCTCCGCGTTAATGCCACGCACCGGCCATTCGGTCACGTGGAAAACCGCGCCGCCAAGGCGCACCAGACCGGCTTCGCTGGTGCTGGCGCGGCGCAAATCGCTCAAGGTACGCCCGATGACGCGATCGGGGTGAAAATCGGGCTGGACTTCACGGAAATCGGCCAAGCGGGCCTGCGCCATGCTGACAAAGGCGCGATTGGCACTGGTGATGACGCCTTCGGCATCGGCGATAAGGAAAGGCGTGGCGCTATCGGTGACGGCGGCCTCCGCCCGGAAAGCCGAAATGGTGATGGCCCGCAGCGCCTCGAGGCTTTGCGCCATCGCACCGAGCGCATCGGGCCGATCAATCCCCTGGATCTCGACATCTGTTTCGCGCGCAGCGATGCGGCGCTGGGCCTGCACCAAGGTGCCAAGCCCCGCGCGAATGGTGGAATGCACCCACCAGCCCAGCGCGCTCATCAGCGTCAAAGCCAGCACGCCCGCCGCCAGAATTTGCCATAGCGCGCGGGTTTGCGCTGCATCGGCGCTGGCTTGCATCGCATCGGCCGCCGCCTCAAGCGCGCCGCGCACCGCATCATTGCGGGCCTCCAAAGCGGAGAATGCCTGGTCAAAGCTTTCGTATTCCGCTGGGCTCAATCTGCCCGCGAATGCGGTTTCGACGGCTGCTTGCGCGGCGGCGATATAAGCGTTGAGATCGCCTTCGACCTCCGCGATCTTGCTGCCCACGTCTTGCGGCAGCGACATGGCTCTGTTCGCCGCGAGCATTTCTTGAAATAAATGCGCATGGGCGGCCAAGGCTTGCTCAATCTCACGCCGCTCGCTGGCTGAGCCGCCACCCAGCAGCCGCGCATTGAGCACGTCGCTATTCAGCGCATCATGCATCATGTCGCTGACCCCGAAATTCAGCGCCGCCTGATCGATTTCGCGCACATCGCGCACCGTCGCGGCATAGCCCACCAGTGAACTGGCAGCGATGGCGCTCACGCCCGCCAAGAGGCCCGCGCCCCCCAGGATCAAGGCACCAATGCGCCAACCGATAGGAATATAGGCCATGCCGCGCTCCTTGGCTGAGGGGCCGGTCAGTCCAACACGGACAGCTCGAACCGTCAGGCTCACACCAACACACCAAAGCATCAGCGCACGCTCCAGCTTAGCCAGCGGGATGAGAACACTGCTTTGACGTATTCGAGGAAAAGCTGATCGCATTAAAAAAGTGTATCCGCCGCAACCCCCGCGGGCAGCGCAGCAATCGCCATACACAAAGTATAAACCAAGTTGTTGGGTCAAATTATTACACCATTTTATGTATGACGCGGCTCATTATTGGTGAGCTGCTACAAAAATGTACTCCTCTTTAAACATTCGCGCAGCGCGTTTGCTCGCTCCTTGTGTTGTGGCGATGCTGGCATGTGTTGCCACGGCCCACGCGCAGACTGATGCGCGCGATCGCGGCGACGGTTGGCGCTCCGCGCCAATCTTTGAAGCGCTGAGCTTTGAGGCAAGTTATGTGGCGGATGGCATCGGGGTAATCAGCGGCGGCGTGGCGCGCGATGCGGCCTATCTCGATAACCTGTCCTTGGCCGTGGATGTGGATTTGGAAAAGGCTTTGCGCTGGCGCGGCGCGGCGCTTCACCTTCAAGGCCTCAGCAATCTGGGCGGCAAGCCCAACGCCTTTGTCGGCACCCTGGAAGGCGTGGACAACATAGAGGTCGCGGATGCGCGGCCCAAATTGTTTGAGCTCTGGCTGGAGCAAAAGCTGTTTCAGGAACGGCTGGCGCTCGCAATTGGCTTTTTTGATCTCAACGCCAGTTATTATGCCAATGATGCCGCGGGTATCTTTTTGTCGCCTCCCTTCGGCATTGGATCGGAATTGGCCTCCACTGGGCCGAGCGGCCCCTCTATTTTCCCTTCGACGGCCTTGGGTTTTAGCGCCCGTGCGCAGCTGCGCCGCGATCTCTATGTGCAGGGCGCGGTTGTCGATGCATCGGCGGGCGTGCTGGGTGATGCGGGCGGCTACCAAGCCAGCCTCAGCGATGGGGTTTTGCTGATCGCGGAAATCGGCGCGCAAAATGAGACGGCAGGCAAGGTCGCTGTCGGCTTTTGGGGCTATTCCAATCGCCAACAGCGGCTGCTGGTGATTGAGGGTGAGCCAGAACGCACGCCAGCGCAGGGCGTCTATTTGCTCACCGAGCTCGCGCTCAACCATCCTGAGGACGGTGTGCGCTTGCTGCGCGCCTTCGCCCGCATCGGCGCTTCTGACGCGGATACAACGCCCTTCGCTGGCGGCGCTCAGGCCGGCCTGCATTTGGCGCGCCCCTTCGCCAGCCGCCCCGACGCGGCCTTTGGCCTCGGCGTGCATTACGGGGCCATTTCATCGGACGCGCGCTTTCTCGCGCAGCAAGACGGCGCGCGCGCCAGCCGCGGCGAGTTTGGCGTCGAGATCACTTATGCCGATCAACTGACGCCCTGGCTAAGCGTGCAGCCGGATTTGCAGGTGCTGTTTAATCCGGGCGGGGACCGCGACGCGCCGGTGGCGCTGGTGGCCGGTTTGCGGCTGACGCTCTCGTTTGCCTCGAGCCGCTGAGGCGCGCAAATACGCATTTCGGGTTGACCTGCGCGGCGCGGTGGGCGATCAGCGGAGCAGATCGGGAGATGCGCTGATGCACCCTCTACGCCTCTATTGCGCCGCGCTGGCGCTCGCTGCTTTGGGCGCCTGCGTCTCGGCCCCCAAGCCCGGCCACCAAGGCCCGGCCGCGCCGAGCGCTGCAACGCCGCAGGGCCCCACCTTCAAGCTCGAGCCGATCGGGTTTGGCGATCTGCCCGGCTGGGCCAATGCCGAACTCGCGCCCGGCCTGGAAGCTTTTCAGCGCCAGTGCGCGGTATGGTCCAAGCTCGCGCCGGAGACGCCCATTTCCCGCTTTGGGGCCCCCTATGGCGGGCTGGTGGGGCAATGGGCCAATGCCTGTGCGGGCGCCCTTTCCGCCACGCCCGATACGGCGCGAAGCTTTTTCCAGGCCCAGTTCGTGCCGCAGCGCGTGATCAGCCAGAATGGTCAAGCCAAGCTGACCGCATATTACGAACCCGCGATCGCGGCCCGGCGCACCCCCGAGCCAGGCTTTTCCGAGCCTTTGCTCTATCGGCCGGACGATATCGTGCAGGTCGATATCGCGGCCTTCGCGCAGCAATTGGACAATGAACCCTTGCGCGGCGCGCCGCGCCGCTTGACGGGCCAAATCCGCGATGGGCGCGTCGGCCCCTATCCCGAGCGCGCAGCCATTGCGCGCGCGCCCTATTCCTCGATCGCCTGGGCCAATCCGGCGGATGTCTATAACCTGCAAGTGCAGGGCTCTGGCCGCTTGGTCTTTCCCGACGGCACGCAAGTGCGGGCCGCTTTCGCAGCGCAAAACGGCTATAAGTGGCGCTCCGCTCTGGGCACAGCGCGCGAGCAAGGCAAGCTTGCGCCCTATCCTGGCGGCAGCTGGGCGGCCTTCCGTGCCTATCTGGACGCCAATCCCGGAGACGTTCGCGCCGCGCTCGATTCCGATCCAAGCTATGTGTTCTTCACCGAAGAAGCGATCGCGGATCCGTCGCTGGGGCCACGCGGCGCGGCGGGCGTGCCGCTGACGGCCGGCGGCTCGCTGGCGGTCGATCCGGCCTTCCACCCTTATGGTGCACCCTTGGTCGTCGTGCTGGAGGGGAAGCCAGCGTTCCCGCGCGTGCTGATCGCGCAGGATACCGGCGGGGCCATTCGGCGCGGCCCGCTGCGCGGCGACATGTTCATGGGAAGCGGCGCGCAAGCCGGCAGCTCGGCCGAGCAACTCAACGCCGATAACCCGCGCTTTTATGTGTTGTTGCCAAAGCCGCAAATCGTGGCCGAAATCGCACCAAGCCAGCGCTAATCCCTGGCACCGACTTGCATGACGGCGCGCGCTTGCGCACAGTTTGGCTGGGTGCGGCGCGCGCGCGTACGCCAAACACAAAGCCGGGGGGAAGCATGTCCAGGAAAAAGCGCTACGGCAATTTCAGCGCCCATCGGGCCGCTTATGCATCGCGCTCTGCCCATCAAAACGCGCCGCCGATGCGCGCGCTGTTGATCATTCTCCTGTTTTGTGCGTGGGCAATCCCCGGATGGCTGGCTTTTTCCCAAGAAAACCATAAGCCGCTCGATACCACCTATGCCACCTTTACCCTGCTTGGGGCCAGCAAGGACAATATTTCCGTCGATGGGTCGCTAAAGGAAATAGCGCGCCTTGCCGGTTTGGCTTTGCCCTTTGTTGGGGTGCTGTTCGCTTTCTATGGCGTCCTGGTGCGCACGCTGTGCCGCACCTATCTGCGCTTCGCCAAGGGCCATGTGGTCATCGCCGGCGAGGGCCCGGCGGCGCTGCATTTGGCGGAGCGCTGCGCCAAGCTTGGCCACGCCGTGGTCTTGATCCACCAAAGCCTGCAAAAAGAAACCGTCGTGGGGCTGGCCAAGCAGAAAATCATCGTGCTTGAGGGCGATGCCTCCTTGGTCGCCTTCTTGAACACCGCACGCGCCGCCTTCGCCGCCCAGTTCTGCGCCATGATGGAGGATGAGGCCGCAAATCTGCGCATCGAAGCGGCGTGCCAATCGGTGGCCGCCCAGCACCGCAAGGCCCGCACCCCATTGATTCTGCATTTGCTGTTGCCGACCAGCCAATTGCGCCGTGAAGCGCGTGATTTGCGCCAAACCCTGGAGAATGATCGCAAAGCCAAATTGGCCAAGGGAGAGCCCAAGGCGGCACCTGCGCGCGTTGACACGCGCCCGTTTTCGCTCGCTGAAACAGGCGTGCGCCAAGCGATGATCAGCTTGGCACCCGCTCTGCTGGATCGCTGCGTAGCCGAAGCGCAGCCCGGGCCGCATTTGTTGCTGATCGGCTTTGACGATACCAATGAGGCCATGGCCGCCTGGGTCCTGACCCGGATGTGGTCTGCGCATTTAGGGCCACCGCGGGTGACGGTGCTATCAGCGAGCGCCGCGCATAGCCAAAGCCGTTTTGAGGCGCATTTCCCGCAGGCGCAAGCCCATGAGGTCTGGCGGGCCGATATCGCCTTCATCGACCTGCCCGATTCCGACTTCGCGGTGAGCCCGAAGGCGCTGGCCCAGATCGAGGCGCAGCGGGGGGCCTTCACCGCCATCTGCGTGTGTGAAAGCGATGACGACCGCACGCTGAGCTCCGCACTTGGCCTGATGCGGATCTATGATGGGGAAGCCGCCCGCCCCATGCCGATTTTGATGCGCGAGACCACCTGGTCCGAGTTTTCCAAACGCTATGGTCGCAGCGCAGCGCCCGAAAACGCGGACAGGCCGTATCTCGTGGCCTTTGGCCAAATCCAGAGCGTCTCCGAGCCTGATGTGCTGCTGGAGGGCGAAATGGATCGCGCGGCGGCGCTGTGCCACCTTGCCTATGAAGCCTTTATGCAAGGCGAGCGCAGCGCCGATCCGCAACGCAAAATGGATAGCGCTGCACGCGGCGGCTGGGAGCAGCTTGGTGAAACCTATCGCCATGCCAATCGCGCGGTCGCTGATCACGCCGTGGTGAAGATCTGGGACGGCGGCCTGCGGCCGGCCGCCTCCGGTGATCACGGGGAGCGCACCGCGCAATTTGATCCTGATATCGCCGAAAGCCTCGCGATGGTGGAACATGCGCGCTGGAATGCCGAACGCATTCTTGATGGCTGGATGCCCGGGCCAACGCGCAATGACCGCGCCCGCATCCACCCCTGCCTCGTGCCCTGGGATAGCCTCAACACCGAGAACAAAAAAAAGGATCGCGAGATGGTTGCCCTATCGGCCACCGCAACACGCTGGATCTATCCGCACGGATTGGTGCGGCGCTAAAGCATTGTCAAAGAAATCGAACTCTATTTCCGAGTCGAAAAATGCGCCGGTGTGCGCGCGCGTCATGGGTCCTTGCCGCGCGGCCGCCGACCTATCCGCTGATCCCATCATGGGTGGCACCTTCATCTCGGCTTTGAGGCGGCGCGGCAAAGCGCGTGCGCTCCAGCCACCACAGCGCGGTTAGAAGCGTCAGCAGCAAAGCGAACCAAAGCCAGAGGGACCAGAGCGCACCGGTGCCAGAGGGGGCGCTCCCGTTCGGGCCCGCGGCGGAGCTGGCCAGCGCGCGGGTTGCGGCACTGGCTTCGATGGCCGCGAGGGAAGCAAACGCCGCGGCGGGATGAACGTAGAAATGCATTTCCCGCTCACCCGCGCGCAGCGTGCGCCAGCCAGGAGCCGCTGGCCAATACCCGCCGCAGCGCTCTTTGCCGGAGGCTGGATCCAGCTGGATCAAAGTGTTGCGCCCGCCTGGCTCTTGCACCAAAGCACTGCCTTGCAGGCCGCACAAGATCACCCGCGATCCAGCGCGCGCAAAGCCATCGAGCCAAGCAGGCGGCGCGGGTTCCGCCCGCGCCAGCGTGCCGACCAATGTGCTCCAAAGCTGGCCGTGGCGATCACCGCGCCCTGTCAGAGCCAGCACATAGGTATCGTCTAGGGTTAGCAAGCCGATCCGCCCTTGAGCAAATGGGGTCCAGGCGGCAGTCCCAGCAATCAGGGGAATTGCATTTGGGCCAATCGGCAAAGGAAGCACCGGGTTAGGCTCGGGCAGGGTCCTTGACACCTGCGCAGACAGCGCCGGACCGGCCGGATTAGATAAAGCAAAGCCAAGCGCCGCCCAACCGCGCCGTACCTCAAGCGAAGGCGGCCCCGTTAGCCGCAGCAACAGGCCCATCCCCCTTTCCGTCGCGCTTAGCAAGGCCGCGCGGCCGGTGGGGCCGATGCTTTCCCATCGGCGATCATCGATCGCGACAAGATCGCGCTGATCCAGGGCAGAGCTGGTCAGCGGGGTGGCGGGATCACCCAATTGCACGCCCCCACCGGCATCGATCTCCAGCGCCAGGTCGATCCCGGCATCCTGCGCCCAGCGGCGCAAGAATTTGTTTTCCGCACTGGCTGCTCCGGCCAGCACCAGCACGCGCGGCTGCGGCCGCGGCGCGGCATCGATCGGCACCTCCAGGCGCTCGATCACCCGGCCGGATGGGTCGCGTACCCGCAACACAAACAGCGCCAACCCAGGCAAGCGCATCGTGCCGTTCAGGCGAAACGCTGCGCCCGCCTTGATGCGCGCTTGCGAAACCAGGGCGCCGGCGGGGTCGAGCAGCTCCACAATGCCTTCCCGCAGCGTGCCGATCTCTCCCCCCACGCTGAACGCATTCCCCGCCGCGATCGGGCCAGGAAGTGCAATGCGCACCAATCCTCTTGGCTGCGGCGGCGGCACGAAAGCAATCTTGACGCTATGCGAGCCTTCGCGGTCGCGCGGGGCCAGCCCATCGCCAATTACGCGGATCGAAGCCACGCCGGGATGGCGACGTAGCGCGGTGGCCAAGTCTGGGGCCCGTTCCGCGCCGCGCGTCGCGCGCGCTTCTGGCAATGCGATGAGACGCTCCCCTGGGGCCAGTGCCACAGACTTTGGGGCCCCGGCCACGGCAATCGCCAGAACAAGGCCCGAGGATGCCGCGCCCGGCGGGAACAGGGTCAAATACAGCGCCGCGCCGGCGCTTAACTGCAAAACGCTCAGCGCTGCGGCGCGCCAAGCGGGCCCGCGCGCTGTAGGCAAAGCCCGCACCCGCCTTAGCCAAAGCCTGGCCACGCCAAGCAGCACGGCCAACACGATCACCCCAGCGGCAACAAGGTTTAGCGCCCCGCTCATTCGAGCGCGTCCAGGTACAGCGCCCCCGATGGATCGGCCCCGGCACGACGCTGGGCCGTCGGCGTAGCCTGCAGCGCAGACCAAAGCGCGGCGCGCAGGGTTTGCTGGCAGTGCGAGCACGCAGGATCTTGTCGCACCGCGGCGATCGCGGCCATCAGTTCCAGGGGATCGGCCCTCGCTGCGGCGTTGGCCATGGCCCAGGCTTCAAGCGCATCCAGCCGCAAGGGCGGCGCGCCGGCGCGATGCTCCAATGCGCGCCACGCCGCAAAGGCCTCAGCCTGGGAGACGGAAGCACCGGGTATGACCGCATGAGCAGGCTCAATTCCGGCACGTTTTCCGCTCAAACGCCGCGTGAGATCGAGGGGTGCCAGGCGCGAGCTCGTCCGCCGAAGATAGATCCGGCTGGCACTCTGGGCCTTCTTCAACGCCTCAAGAGCCTGATTCGCGAAGGGCAAAGCGGCCTCGGGCCGGGCTTGGCGCAATTCGCGCTCAGCGCCCCACATCGCATCCAGCGCCCGCGCCAGCAGTGAGCGCGTGCCAGAATCGAACAAGGTCGCGCCTTCGCCAGCATCGTGCACATGGCCGAACTGGCGCGCGGCACCCTGCGCGGTGTTGATCGCGCCCTCGTCTATTGTCGCGCTCTCGCCATGATCATGCCCATCTCCACCAAAATGCGCTGACTTTTCCGTGGCCGGTGTATCAGCCGTGGCAAGGCGCGGCGCGGCGGGCGTGTCGGACGTAAGCGGGGGCGCGCCCCCTTCGGCCTCTTCACCCAGGAATTGTCCATAACGAAACCGCAGCGCGGCCTGATCGGAGGCCAACGCATTCGCCCGCTGGGAGAAGGCCTCGCGCGCCAGGCTTCGCCGCTGCTTTATGAGGGCTTGTGCATCGATGATGATCTGCCGCTGACTGCGAAAAAATGCCGGGACATTGCCCACCCTTAGGCCATCCAGCCCATCAGCAAGCGCAAAATTTGAGGGCTGGCGCAGAATCACGCTTGGCCCTTCCACCACCTGCGCAATTGGCCGGCGATTATCGCGCACGATCAGCTGCACGATCAAATCGCTGCCGGGCACCAGGCCCTCACGTGCGAGATCCAGCGGCACGGCCCAACGTCTGCGCCGACCGCTGCCGCTGCCCTGCACATCCACTTCGCGGCTAACCACCGCGATTTGCTCCCCTTCGCCGCTGGCCAGCGTTACCCGCAAACGCGCGCTTGCAGCGAGGCCGTAATCATCGGTCGCTTCAAAAATCGGCGTCCAGGTGGTTTGCCCGATATCAGCAAGAGAGAGCCGCTCAATTGGGGAAATGAGCCTGACCTCTGGCGGCGCATCGGCGATCACCTCCAGACGGTGCCAGGCGTCCTGCGGCGCGCCCAGCGCCTCGATGCGGTAAAGGGTCGATTTCCCCACCACGCGCGCCACAAGCCAGCGGTTTTGCTCCCGCAGAAGCGGAATTGATGCCCCGTCCGCGAAAACCAGATGCGCCGTTGTCGGCAACGCAGAAAATTGGACGGCCCATTCCACCTGCGCGCCAGCGGGGATTTTGGCATCCGCTTGGGTCTGCTGGCGCTGCGGAAGGCCCGTGTAAGCGGGCGGAACGATCCGCAACCGTAACGAAACGATGCGCGGTGCCTGCGTGCTCTGGGCCCCTGCGGGGGCGGCGCTCTTGACAGCGCGCCCGTCATTGGGTCCAAGCCCCAGTAACAGCGCGACGAAGACCGAACCCATTCCCCAGCTGACGGCGATTGCCCGCCTGGACCAAACCGGCTTGGGATCGACCGCCAATCCCTGCGCCAGCCGCGCGTCCAGGCGCTTGCGCTGCAAAGACGCCAAGCCCTGCAGCGTATTGGCGTCTTGCAGCAGCAGATGCGCGCTATCTTCTAGCTCCGGCAAGCGTCCATCGAGGCGCGCGGCCAAGTGCTGGGCCTGTTGCCGGCCCGCTCGCCGCCAAGCCAGCCCGCTGACCAGCATGGCAGCAAAGAGGGCCAAGCCGCACAGGCCCACACTGCCCAACAAAAGCCAGCCCAGCGCCGCTGTCACCAACACAGCGGGCGCGCCGAGCGCCAACGAATCCAGCCAAATCCTGCGCCGCGCCGCGCGCAGGAGGCTCTCGTGCGGCGCAAGCGCGGCGCTCATGGCGGAGCCGCCGGACGGGCACGGGTCGCGAGCCAGCGCTCCAGGAGAAGGGTCAGCGCCGCCATCAGCGCGAACCAAGATTGAAGGCTCTGAAACGGGCGATCAATGGACACCGCACCCCCAAAAGCCGGCGCGTAATCGACGGCCCGAACCCGTGTTGGAGGCGGTGCCGGCTGCAGCAACCGCAACAGCACCCGCGGGAAGTCAGGCTCAAGCAAAGCCGGTAAGGCCGCGGGCTCTAGCGGGCGCTGCAGGCGCAGCACCCTTCCCGCGCCCAAACTTTCAGATGTCATCAACGGCGCGCCTTGCGCATCTTGCCAAAGCGTGACGGCTTGCGCCTGTGGTTGCAGCACACAATCGTGGGCCAAGAGGGCTGTACCGCCGCTCTGCACCCAGTGTGTCAGCGTTTCGGGTACGGGGCCCGCTGCCAGCCAGATGACATATCGCGTTCCCGGAGCGATTGGGCGCGCGATCACATCCGCCTCGAACGCCGGCGCCGCGCCGGTCTCGGCCCATGCCAGCGCCGCCGCCCGAAACCAGCGCACCTGAGAAACCCCATCTGGGGTGTAGCGCACCACGAGCGCGGGCGGCGGCAAAGCGCGCTTTGATCCTGGCGGTGCCGGATCGGCCAGCACCCGCCAGCGGACGGCGCGGGAAAGCTGCAGGCGTTCTGCATCCACCCCATCGAGCGTCGCGGGAACGAGCACATCCAAAGCCGCGCGGGGAGGCAATTCCGCGTCGAACTGCCGCAGCAGGCTGCTAACACTGGCCGTCTTGGAGGGCACGGGCGCAGTGAGCGGCGGAAAGCCTGGCGCCAACCAGACGGCGCGCCGACCCTCGATTTGCTGTGCGGGCACAACGGCGCGCCCCAAAACGGGCATGATCGCAACCATTGGGCGGCGATCTTGCGCGTCCCACAACACTGGTTGCGCCAAATAGAGCGCCAGCAGCGCCAATAAGCTCAGCCGCACGGCCAGCAGCAGCAGCTCGTCAAGCCGTCTCTGGGCGCGCGGGCGCGGCCTCGGTTCTAGCCAACGCAGCGCCGCGAATATCAGCGTGCGCCGCTCCGTGCGCCGCGCAATGTGAATGGCCAGCGGAATCAGCATCGTGCCTAAAGCGCCAAGCGCAGCAGGAAGCAGCAAGCCGGGCGTCATCTTCGCTGGGCCGCCGGGAACAGCGCGCGGATTGGCAGGTCCGCGCTCTCGTCAATGACGTGTTCAACGCACCTGATGCCAGCAGCCCGAAGCCGCGCCGCCAGCTCCGCACGCGCCGCGTGAAAGCGATCGAGAAAGCGCACGCGCATCGAGGGCCCGTCACCCTGCACCCGCGCCCCGGTTTCGGGATCCTCGAACATATGGTTTTCCGTGAAGGGGAAATCGCGCTCTTCCGTTGTGAGGATCTGGATGAAGCCGATATCACGGCCGGTGCGGGCCAGTCGCTCGAGCGCCGCGACGCAGCCATCATCGAACCCGTCCGTCAGCACGATCAGAAGATCGCCCGGCGAAAACCGCCCGCCAAATTGAGCGAAGTCGCGTTGCCAGGAGACGATCCCCGCTGCGGGCAATTGCGCCAGCGCGGTGAGCAGCTGATCACGATGACGCGCACCTGCCCCGCTCCGAGTCATCATGGTGCTGCTTGGTTTCAGCGCCACCAGGCCGAACCGATCTCCATCCTTGAGCGCGATTTCGATCAAGGCCGCCGCCAGACGCTTGGCGGCATGCAGCCGCGACCAATCGGGACGGGCCCGATCGGCTTGTGCCATCGAGGCGCTGGCATCGAGCACGACCCAAAGGGCCAATTGGCTTTCACGCTCGGCTTCGCGCACGAAGAAATGATCCGAGCGCGCCCAAAGACGCCAATCGATCTGCCGCAAATCATCGCCCAATTCATAGGGGCGATATTGCGCGAACTCGATCCCCCCGCCGCGAGAGCGTCCCGCATGCATGCCAAAGCCTAAGGCCGCCGCCGGCCCGCGCGGCACCAGCGATATCCGCCGCAAACGTGCGCGCAGATCCGGGGGAAGATCGATCGGGGTCATGCGCCGCCGCTCAAGCGGGAGGTGGCGTGGCGGCCAGCAGCGCCGTGATCACGTCATCCGTGCTCACCCGCTCGGCCTCCGCCGCATAGCTAAGCAGAATGCGATGGCGCATCACCGGCGCGGCCAAATTGAGCACATCGTCCCGCGTCGCTGCCAGCCGTCCTTGCAGCAAAGCGCGCGCCTTGGCCGCCAGCACCAGGGATTGGCCGGCGCGCGGGCCAGCGCCCCAACGCACATAATCGCGGACGGCTTTGGGGGCTTCCGCAGCGGGGCGGCTTGTGCGCACCAAGCGCACAATCCATTGGAGCAAATTGTCACCGACCACGACAGCGCGCGCCAGCCGCTGCAAGGCGATGACATCAGCCCCATCCATCACGTTGGGAACCTGCCCCTCGGCCGTGCCCGTGGTTTGCGCCAGAATGCCAGTTTCTTCAGCCAAGCTCGGGTAATCGATCTTGATGTTCAAAAGGAAGCGATCCATCTGGGCTTCCGGCAAGGCATAGGTACCCGCTTGCTCCAAAGGATTTTGCGTGGCCAACACGAAGAATGGCTGCGGCAATTGCCGGGTCGCGCCCGCGACGCTCACCGTGCGCTCTTGCATGGCCTCCAACAAGGCGGCCTGCGTCCTTGGTGGGGTGCGGTTCACTTCATCAGCGAGCAGGAGATTGGTGAACACCGGGCCCGCCTGGAAACGAAAGCTGCGATGCCCGGTTCCGCGATCTTCTTCCAGCACCTCGGTGCCTAAGATGTCGCTGGGCATCAGATCGGGCGTGAATTGAATCCGGCGAAAGTCCAAGGCCAGCGCCTGCCCGAGCGTGCGGGCCAAAAGCGTCTTGCCAAGGCCGGGAACGCCCTCGATCAGGCAATGCCCGCCGGCGATTAAGGAGATTAATAGCTGCTCTACGGCCAAATCCTGGCCAATTACCGCCCGCCCGATTGCTTCACGCAGGCGTGGCAGCTTTTCTACCCGCGCGGCGATTTCTGCTTCGGAAACACTCATGGCGCGATCGGCGAGTAAAATTGGGTCATGCGGTCAAGGCATAGAGGATAATATTGACAGCGAACTTGGTGTTGTCTTCGGCCAAGAACCTTTTATTGCGCCAGTCATAATCCCATTCGCAGCCGTAATCCTTATTGCTATAAAGCACTCCCAGCCGTCCAGCGACGTCAATCCCCTTGAGATAATCGTGGACGAGGTCATCGCCCCAACCGTTCAGCTCCATGTTCGTTCCCGGCGGCCCATCGAACTTGAAAAAGCTGCGATAAATGGCATGGGATTTCGCCAGCTTCTTCAGCGAAGACGGCCCAAACAAGGCCGCCATCTGGCGCTCAAAGGACCGGGCAAACAGGCCGTCGATGTCGTGATTGCAATCATCGACCAGCACAAAGCCGCCATTTTGCACATAGCGCTTGAAATTTGCTGCCTCAGCAGCGCTGAACTCGACGAGCTTATGCCCGGTCAGATAACAGAAGGGCGCGCTTAGCATGGCCGGATCATCAAGCCGGATGACCTTTTCCTGCGGGGCAACCCGCAGATTGGTGTAATCGATCAGCGTGGTGAGCACATTGGCCGGCATGCGCTCATCGACATCCCAATCGCCGGAATCGTATTGCAAACGAACGAATTGGAAATCATAGGGGCCATTGGCCTGGGCACGCGCGGATGGCGCGGGCAATAACCCGCTTACGCCAACCCCCGCAAGGATGCGCAGGAAACTGGCGCGAGAGAGGCCAGACAAAAGCGCGCTCGTTTTCGTCAAATCGCGTCAGACAGCGATGTAAAAGTAAAATCACGTAGGCGCATCGGCGGGATCAACAATCCGCCGCCATCG
Source organism: Hyphomonadaceae bacterium (assembly GCA_021731965.1). Taxonomy (GTDB): domain Bacteria; phylum Pseudomonadota; class Alphaproteobacteria; order Caulobacterales; family Aquidulcibacteraceae. The sequence continues at coordinate 26,861 of JAKFWI010000037.1, forward strand.
CCAACCCGCACCGGGCGGCCAAGCTCATCAATATTATTCAGCATGATCACCGGCGATTCATTGAAGCGGAAATTCTTCAACGGATAACGGATTTGCCCATTCTCGATATAGAAGGTGCCGTCGCGGGTGAGCCCGGTCAGCAACACCGTCTGCGGATCGACCAAGCGGATATACCAAGTGCGCGTGACGAGAATCCCGCGCTCTACTTCGCGCACCAGATCGGCCGTCGATTTGGTGCCGCCCGCCATGATCACATTGCCGGGCGAACCCATGGCTTTTTTGTTCTGCTTCTTGGCCCAATAGCGGGAATAATCCAAATTCAGCACCTTGCCGTTCTCGACATAGGCCATGCGCTCGCGGGCCAAACCTGAGCCATCCCAAGGCAGAGCCGGAAGCTCTGGATGCCATGGATCGGTGATGAAACTGACACGCGGATCAAAGACCTGCTCGCCAATCTTATTGCCGCCGCCCGCCTTGGATAGGAAGCTGCGCCCCTCGTCCGCGCGGCGCGCATCGAAGAAGTTGAACATGAAGGAAATGAGGCCGGCGGCCGCGGCCGGCTCGAGAACCACGGTGTACTTGCCAGGCTCCAGCGCGCGCGCCTCCGCGGAGGCTTTCGCTTTGCGCATGGCAATTTCGATTTCTTCCTCAGGCTTGAATGCCGAGAAATCATTCAAATTGCGCCCAACCCAGCCCGATCCTTGGCTATCGGCCGTGCGCACCGTGCAGGTGTAATCCATCTCCGTGGAGCGTTGATAGCCAAAGACATTATTGCTATTGGCCAGCGCCACGAAACTATTGGAATCATTCAAAAAGCCCGCGGCAACGAGGTTTTGCTTGGCGCAGGGCTCGATGGAGGCACGCGCCACGTCGGCCCGCTGGCCGGGCGTGATGGCGGCAGTCGCTTCGCGCCAGGTTGGGCTTGGGCGATAAGATTGCTTTTCCACCGCCGGCACAAATTCCGAACTCTCTGGCGCGAGCTTGGCCAGCTCCTCGGCCCGGCGCACCACCCGCTGCAAGGCATCATCGGTGAAGGCGTTGATGGTTGTGGTGCCCACGCGTGTGCCAAAAGCGACCTGCACCGCCAGCGACGTATCCGAGACCACCCCGCTGGTGGAAACATCATTGCGCGCGAAGCGGATATTGCCGTCCACGGAGCCCGTGAGGGTCGCGGTGCATTCGTCGGCCTTGGATAAAGCGATCACCTTATCCAGGATCGCCTTGGCTTCGGCTTCGGTCATCGTGCTCATGGTGTGAAAGCCCCTGAAATCGATCAGCCGAGCGAACGCGCGGTGTTGATGACATTGATCCCGTCGAACCGGCTGGTCGACGAGCCGTGACTGACGGCCGAGATCTGGCTCGGCTGGCCCTTGCCGTCAAAGAACGAGCCAAACAAACGGTAATCGCGCGCATCGCAAATGGCGCTGCAACTGTTCCAGAATTCTGGCGTGCGCATCTGATACGCGACATCCTCAAGCGGCTGGGTGATCTTGCCGTTCTTGATTTCGTAAAACAGAGTGCCGCCGAACTGGGCATTGTAACGCTGCTGATCGATCGAGAACGAGCCGCGCCCGAGAATATAGATGCCGTTCTCAACGCCCGCGATCATGCCCGCCAGGCTCAATTCCTTTTCGCCGGGCTTCAAGGACACATTCGGCATGCGCTGGAATTGCACGCTGGACCAGGAATCCCCGTAGGAGCAGCCATCGGATTCGGTTTTGCCCAGAATGTGCACTTGATCACGGGTGGCCTCGTAATCCACCAATTTGCCCTTCTCGATCAGCGGCCAGCTCTTGGTTTTGACGCCCTCGTCGTCATAGCCAACGGCACCCAGGCTGCCCGGCTGCACCTTATCGGCGAAGAGATTGACGATCTCACTACCATACTGAAAGCGCGCCTCGCGCTTATCGAGCGTGGCAAAACTGGTGCCCGCGAAATTGGCCTCATAACCCAGCACGCGATCAAGCTCGAGCGGGTGGCCAACCGATTCGTGGATCGTCAGGCCCAAATGATTTGGATCCAGCACCAGATCATAGCGGCCGGGCTGGATCGATTTGGCTTTCAGCTTTTCGCGGGCCTGGTTGGCCGCCGCCACTGCATCCTCACGCATATCGTAGGACGAGCCGTAAGAGATCACCCCGTTGGGTGAAGTTGTCTTATCCTTGGCGGCCCCATCGAGATATTCATAGCCCAAGCCCATGGGCGCGGACAGGCCCTCGCGCGATCGAAATTTGCCCGTCGCTTTGTCGATCACCGTGACGGTGAAGGGGGCCCAAATCCGGTGGACATCCTGATCGATGTATGAGCCATCACTCGAGGCAAAGTATTTTTGCTCATTGACCAAAAACAGCTGCGAACTCACAAAATTCGCGCCAGCCTGCATTGCGGCGGCGTTGACACCGAGCAGCAGATCCACCTTTTCCTGGATGGGTGTGGCCATGGCGTTCTTGCGAATGGGCGTCGCCCAGCGGACCTCCCCCACACCCTTGACCGGCGCCAGGCGCACGGGCACCGTCTGGTTCTTGGCATTGGCGCGGGCGATCTCGACCGCTAGGCGCGCCGTTTGCGCAACCGCCTCCGCGGAAAGCTGATTGGTGGCGGCAAAGCCCCAGGCCCCGTCTGCGATGACGCGCACACCGACCCCGGTCGATTCGGTATTGACGATATTTTGGACAACGGCCTCGCGGGTCACCACGAATTGATTGAGATAGCGGCCGATCCGCACATCGCAATAGGTCGCGCCGGCCTTGGCAGCCGCACCCAGCCCGGCATCGGCCAGGCGCTTCTTTACCGCGATCGCCAGCGGCTCCAGAAGCTGTTCGGCGGCAATCGCATTTCTCCCCGGGAAGCCGGGCAGTAGCGCACCCCCAGCCCCAAGGCCGAAAGCGAGTAATATCTGGCGCCTATCCATTGCCGCGCACTCCCTATGCGTTCTGCGCCCCATCTTCGGGCATGCGCGCATCGAAAGTCAATATGGTGGTGTGTTGGGTTGCAAATCCCGCCACCCCTGCGTGCCCATGATGTTGCGACAAGCAGCACGGGGATTCTAGCCTTGCGGGCGTCAGGTGAAACTTACAGATGGTTTTGCCGCGCATCACACACATCGAGCCCGTTGCAGGTGTTGCAGCGGGTGGCGCTGCTGGCGAAGAAACCGCACTCCCGTTTCTCGAGAAGCGGTCTGGGTGATTCCAATCGATCTGATCATGCTGTCGGGGCTGATTTCACTCTGCCGGATCAAACCATTCTTGAGATAGGATTGAGTTTTCCTACACAATGGTCAAATTGCTGGCTGTGGCCCCGCTCGCGCGCGGCTGGGGCGCAAGGGGGTGGCGGGCATGAGCTCATTTTCAGAGGCAGAGCAGCGCTACGCACCGGTCCTTTCCCGGGCGCGCGATCGGCATCTGTTCGCGCCCGGCCCTAAACGCGTTCTAGCGCTCGACGGCGGGGGCATTCGCGGCCTCATTTCCCTTGGCATTTTGCTAAAGATCGAGAGCACCCTGCGCGCCCGCCGCCCGCCAGGCGAGCGCGACACCTTTGTGCTGTCGGACTATTTCGATCTGATCTGCGGCACGTCCACGGGATCGATCATCGCGGCATGGCTCGCGCGCGGCAACTCGGTGCGCAGCACCATCGAGCTCTATAATTCGCTGGGGCCCAAAGTGTTCAGCTACCCGAGCGGGGCAGAAGGGGCGGTGCGGCGCACATTGGGTCTCGTTATTGTTTCGCGATTCAACGCTAATGTGCTCAAAAGCGAGCTCCTGTCGCGCCTCCGCGATGAAACGCTTGATTCTGACGCCCTCGTGACCGGCCTGGGCGTAACGGCCAAGCGGATGGATTCTGGCTCCGCTTGGGTGCTGACCAACAATCCGCGCGCGCCTTATTGGGCTTCGCTGGGCGGCTCATTTCCCAACCGCGATTACAAATTGAGCGATGTCGTGCGGGCCAGCGCTGCCGCGCCCGCGTATTTCGATCATGTGGAAGTGCAGATCGAGCCCGGCAAAGACCCAGGTGCCTTTATGGACGGTGCGGTGGCTGGGCTGAACAATCCGAGCCTTGCATTCTTGCAATATGTGCTTTCGCCCAATCTTGGCTTGCGCTGGCGCTGTTCACCTGACGATCTTTTGATCGTGAATGTCGGAACTGGGCGTTTTCGCAATCGCCACTCAGCGCGCAGCCTATCGCGCATGCGCGCGGTGGAGCGCGCTTTGCATTCCCTTGCGGGATCGATCTCCGACGTCAGCCACGCCACGACTGCGACCATGCAAGCCCTCGCGCGTACACAAGATGCCGCCGTCATCAATAGCGAAGTCGGCACTTTGAATGATCTCGACCTTGGCCACGGAGCTGGGCTGTTTCGCTATCAGCGTTATGACGCACCATTGGACCAGGCACTCCTGCAATCTGCACTTCGGCTAGAATATACCGACGGCGTAGTGCGGCGTCTGCACCGTCTCGACAACGCCGAGCAAGCCAATCTCGATCGACTCAATCGGATTGGTGTGGTCGCCGGCGAGGCTTTCGTGAAGCCACATCACTTCCCTGGTGCGTTTGACTAGCAGGCTGTTGAAGAACTCCCGCGAGCCGCGATGCGAAGCCGATTTTGTGCTCTCGGGCAGGAGAGGCCCAGTTCGCGTAGCGGTGCTACGGAGGCTGGGACACGACGAACCCGAAGCCGAAATCGGCCGCATCCCTATGGGACGGCAGGATTTTTTGTCCTGAGTGCGTCGCCAGTCTGGCCCGATGCCCCGCATCGCGCTTTGCCCGGCTCCTGCTCAGGAAGAGCAAAAAATTCTTGCCGTCGCGGCCGCGCTGGAGTTCTTCAACAGCCTGCTAGAGTATCGCAGGCAAAATCCGAGCCGGATTTTGTTGGGTCCGATACTCTAAAACTTTGAATTGGCGCATTTTCGGGCACAAAACCGCGACTACATTTTTTTTGAAAATGCGCTGGGTATTTTCAAAGAAATCGACTTCGATTTCTGATTCGAAAAATGCCTTTATTCAATAACTTGGCGCGCATTCGGATGAAAAACCGGGCTCCACTCTTCATGAATGCGCTTTAGCGCGTTCCAATTTGACCCAATTCAATTGAACTTGGATGAATCCGCTCTAAACCAATAAACAAGATCCGTTCTCAAGCATATCTTGATCAAACCAAATTGGTTTGGCCGGGGTCAAGCGCTCAGCCCCCCTGTGCTCCAGCAGCGCCGCCCACGCGAAATCCATAAAACGCATGCCTAGGTTGCATCGCCGCGCGAGCCGCCGGCGCTGATCCATCATGGAAAAGGCGTGGTGTGCGCGGCCTTTATCGCAGCCACTGCGCATGGTTTTGGCGCGGCCCGCTTTCGCTTCTGGAACGCCTTGCGGCGCTGGACTGCCCTTTTGCCAAAGCTTCAGGAGATGTTACCGGCACTGCTTCGCAACGGCGCGCGGATCGCCTGCCTCCGGGCCATCATCTTCGTCACGAGAAAGTTTTGCCTTGCGCCGCAGGGGCCGGGCTGGGCATCTGGGCGGCCCATGACCATGCTCAACCACCTCGAACACCGCCTGCGCCAGGCCCAAGAGCGTTTCGATTTCATCGAGGCGCGCATGGCCGCTTTGAGCGACCCTGGAGAAATCATCCGCCTTTCCAAGGAGCATGCGGAGCTAAAGCCGATCGTCGAGGCCGTGCGTGCGGTGCGCGCCGTGCAGGAAGAAAGCGCCGATCTGGAAGCCTTGCTGACCAGCGGCGATGCCGAAATGGTGGCGCTGGCGCGTGCCGAGCAAGCGGCGCTGGCGGAGCGCTTGCCGGCGCTGGAGCACGCCGCCACCATGCTGCTGCTGCCGCGGGATAAATCCGAGAGCGCCAGCGCCATTCTCGAAATCCGCGCCGGCACCGGCGGCGATGAGGCGGCCATTTTCGCTGGCGATCTGTTTCGGATGTATTGCCGCTATGCCGCGCTGCGCGGCTGGCGCCTCGATATCGAGGACGAAAACCCCTCCGATCTAGGCGGCTACCGGGAAATCATCGCCATGGTCTCTGGCGTCGGGGTATTTGGCCGTCTGCGCTTTGAAAGCGGCGTGCACCGCGTGCAGCGCGTGCCCGAAACCGAAGCCAGCGGCCGCATCCATACCAGCGCCGCGACGGTGGCCGTGTTGGCCGAGGCCGAAGACGTCGATATCGACATCCCCGACAAAGACATCCGCATCGATACCATGCGCGCGGGCGGGGCCGGCGGCCAGCACGTGAACAAAACCGATTCCGCCGTGCGGGTCACGCATTTGCCCACGGGCATCATCGTGGTCAGCCAAATGAAGTCGCAGCACCAGAACCGGGTGCAGGCCATGAAAATCCTCAAGGCCAGGCTCTATGATCTCGAGCGCGAGCGCAAGGACGCCGCCCGCGCCGCCGAGCGCAAAGGCCAGATCGGCTCGGGCGATCGGTCCGAACGCATCCGCACCTATAATTTCCCGCAGGGGCGCGTCACCGATCACCGCATCAATCTGACGCTGTATTCCTTGGCCGAAGTGCTGGAAGGCGGCGGGCTCGATGGCCTGATCGATCCGCTCCTTGCGGAGGAGCAGGCCGCCAAGCTGGCCGCGCTGGCGCAGGACTAGAGCATTTTCAAAGAAATCGAAGTCGATTTCTGATTCGAAAAATGCTCTAATTCAATAACTTAGAGCGCATTCGGACAGAAAACCGCAACTCCACTTTTCTTGAATGCGCTCTAACATTGCGGAACGCTGCGTGGAGGGGGGCCTGTGTTAGCATTGGCAGCAAAAACCCACCGCCCTGCTTCATTGCGCCGCGCGCAGCGCCACCTCAAGCTGGTCCAGCGCCGCATCCAACTCAGGCAGATCAAATTGGATCGTATCCCAAACCAATGGCGGGATCGTTCGATCATCATAATCGTGGGCAAGGAAGTGTCGAAAGCGGATGGGATCAACCCAAGGCCCGTTGGGTACAAGAGTGGGCAAATCTAACTTGGTGGACAGATCACTAAGCGCCTCACCCAGCGCAATAAAGGCCCTCTCGCAGGCAAAACGCGTGCGTTCATCTTCAGAAAAAGTGGCAGCACTCATGTCACGAACCCAAACTCGGATGCGGGCGATGTGCCCGCGCACGGCAGCGATAATGACATCTGGCACCCGCTTGCTCGGCATCGCTTAAAAGGCCGGCGCGAGATCCGCTTCGATGCGGGCGCGAAATTCGGGCGCGTTCTCTAAGCCCTGCGCCGTGATCAGATCAACTTTGCATCCCAGAATGCGCTCAAGCGCTGCTTGCGCGCGGGCCATGCGAAAAAGGGTCATGGGCCGATCCCCAGTGCCCGTTATGATCAGGTCAACATCGCTAGAGCCAGATGCATCATCGCGCGCGACGGAGCCGAACAATGCCAAATGCGCAATCCCGATATCCCTCAAGAGATCGGCATGAGCACGAAGAACGGCGAGGACAGCAGCTTTGCGCATGGAATGATACTATCATGCGCAAATGGGGAGTTGAAGCCCCAAGTACCTCTCACCGCCATGGACTTGCCCCCGCGCGCCAAAGACAGTGACCAAGGCGAAAGCAAGACCCCCTATTCCGCCGCGGCCTTTTCGGCGCGCAGCAAAGCCGCGCGCTTTTCCACCAGATCGACAATGTGCTCGATCATGTCCTCGTTGTTGACATTGTGATCGGGCTTGCCAGAAACATACATCTTGCCTGAGCCCTTGCCCCCGCCAGTAAAGCCCAGATCGGTGTAGAGCGCCTCCCCGGGGCCATTGACCACGCAGCCGATAATGGAGAGGGAGATGGGCTCGGAGATATGCTCCAGGCGCCGCTCCAGCGCCTCCACCGTGCGGATCACGTCATAACCCTGCCGCGCACAGGATGGGCAGGCGATGATATTGACGCCGCGCGTGCGCAAATTCAGCGATTTGAGAATATCGAAGCCGATCTTGATTTCTTCCACCGGCTCGGCCGCCAAACTGATGCGGATGGTATCGCCGATGCCGGCCCAGAGCAGCGAGCCCAGCGCCACGGAGCTTTTCACCGTGCCGATGCGGTAGGGCCCGGCCTCGGTGACGCCCAGATGCAGCGGGCAATCGATGACTTCCGAAAGCGCCTGATAGGCCGCCACCGTGAGGAAGGGATCGGACGCCTTCACCGAAATCTTGAATTCATGGAAATCATGATCGCGCAGGATATTGGCGTGATCGAGCGCGCTTTCTACCATGGCCTCGGGGCAGGGCTCCCCGTATTTTTCCAGCAGATCGTTCTCCAAAGAGCCGGCATTGACGCCAATGCGCATGGAGCAGCCATGATCCTTGGCCGCCTGCACCACTTCGCGCACCCGCTCGGCGGAGCCGATATTGCCCGGATTGATGCGCAGGCACGCGGCGCCGGCCTTTGCCGCCTCGATCGCGCGCTTATAGTGGAAGTGAATGTCCGCCACCAAAGGCACATCCACGGCCTTGACGATTTTGGCGAAGGCGGCGGTACTTTCCGGATCGGGGCAGGAAACCCGCACGATATCGGCCCCGGCCTCCACCAGCCCGCGAATCTGCTCGACCGTGGCCTCGACATCCGTGGTGGGCGTGTTGGTCATGGATTGCACGGAAATGGGAGCATCGCCGCCCACCTCTACCTTGCCAACACGGATTTTGCGGGATTTGCGCCGCTCGATGCGCCGCCAAGGGCGAATGCTATGGATATCGTCGTGACCGGCCATGCGCTGCTTTCCTAGCTCTGAGGCCTTCCTGTGCCGCAAGCGAAGGCTTTCGGCAACACTCCTCAAGCATGGACCGCCCGGTTGTGGATCAGCGCTTGGCCAAAGTGCGCAAAGCCAGCCCGTCCACGGCGCGGCCGATCACGGGCGTGCCGGCCTTGCCGAGCACCCCAATACTCGTGCCATCCACGTAGATTTCAAAGGCACTGCCATCGCGCGCGTGCAGGGTCCAGCCCGCGCCGATATCGGGGCGGTAACGTTCCCCCGCTTTCAGCTCACGCGAGAGGAAAATCGTGCCGTCCGGGCCGCGCACTTCGATCCATTGCTGGGCCACAGCGTAGACTTCCACGACCGATTGCCCGGGGGCGACGGTGCTGAATTCATTCAACGGCGGGCGGTCATCGGGGATCACAGCCGCGGCGCTATCGCCCGGACCATCGCGATCGGTGGCCAGCACGGGATGCGAAACCAGCACCCGCCAGCCTATGAACAGCGTCAAAGCCCCCATAACCGCGAGAGCGGCCATCCACGGACGATGCGGATTGGGCCGGGTTTTGGGATCGCGCAATTGCGGCTGGGCGTCTTCACGTGTCAGGGCCGATTCCCGCTCGAATTGCTCGGTCAAGGCGCGCGCGTCCAGGCCCAAGGCCCCGGCATAGCTGCGCAAATAGGCCATGGCATAGGCCCGCCCGGGCAGCAATTTCATGTCCATGTTTTCGAGGGCTTCGAGGAAATCTGGGCGCACGCGCAGGGTTTGCCCCAGCTCCTCGCAGGTCTGGCGACGGGCCAGCCGGGCAGATCGCAGACGATCGCCCGCGCGCATCTCAGGTTCTGGACGCGAAAGCACGCGCACCGGCAGTTTCATTTCCGAACTCAATTCAAAGTTGTCTCGCGGATGCAACATGGGATCTCGCGCCTGTATCCGGCCCGGAACACGCAAAAATTGCGCCACCCGTCAGTGATAACGTTCCGAACCCTAGGTTACAACGCGTTAAAGCATGACAGCTGCACCTTGCGCGAAGGTTAACAAAGCCTCTCTCACCCGCACAGTCGGCGCATCCAGCAAAGCATTCACCGCGGCGGCGGCAGCCCGGCGATCCAGGGACCGCACCATGCGCTTCACCGGGGCCACGCGCCCGGCTGGCATGGACAACCGCTCGAATCCAAGCGCCAGAAAGGTCATTGCCTCCAAGGTCTTACCCGCCGCCTCGCCGCAGATCGAAATGGGCAGGCGTGCCGCTGCGGCATCGCGCGCGATCTGGCGCAAAAAGCGCAGCGCCGGCAAGGAAAGCAGATCATAGCGATCTGACACGCGCGCATTGCCCCGATCCGCCGCAAAAAAATACTGCATCAGATCATTGGTGCCGATGGATAAAAAGTCCGCGCGGCCGGCCAGCGAATCAATCACGAAGCCCAAAGAGGGGGCCTCCAGCATGGCTCCGATCTCCAGGGACGTGGGCCCGGCACGCCCCTTGCGGTAGGCCAGATCCATTTCGCGCTGCATAAACGCCCGGGCGGCGTCAAACTCTTCGATATTGGCAACCAAAGGGAACATGACGCGCAGCGCCCGCGCATCGGCCGCCTCCACCAAGGCGCGCAGCTGGTAACGCAGCAGCGCCGGGCGATCGAGACCGATGCGCAAGGCCCGCCAGCCCAAAGCCGGATTATCCTCCCGCTCCGCTGTCACATAAGGCAAAATCTTATCGCCGCCGATATCGAGCGTGCGAAACGTCACGGGGCGGCGCCCAGCCAGATCCAGGATTTCCGCATAGAGTTTGGTTTGCGCCCGCAGACGCGGCAGCGTCTCCGATACCATGAATTGAAACTCGGTGCGGAACAGGCCCACGCCCTCTGCCCCAGCGGTATCGAGATTGCGCATATCCAAGGCGAGGCCAGCATTGATCGATAGGGAAATGCCGTGCCCATCCAGCGTCTGGGCCGCCAAATCGCGCAATTTGGCAAATTCGGCGGCCTGCTCCGAACGTAAGGCGATGCGCTGCTGCATCGAGGCCAGCACCTCGCTTTGTGGGCGCAAATGCGCCTCGCTCAGTTCGGAATCGAGGGTGACGACATCACCCGGCTCCACCCGGCGCAGCAAATCCTGCAGGCGCCCGATCATGGGAATGCCCAGCGCGCGCGCCACGATGGCGGCATGCGAGGACGGCCCGCCTTCCTCCAGCGCGATGCCCTTGAGCCGATCGGTGCCGTATTCCAGCAATTCGGCCGGCCCCAAATCACGCGCGATCAATATGGCGTTGGCGGGCATTTCGGTGCGGCCAAGCCCGCCTGATTGCGCCAAAGAGCGCAACAGCCGGTTATCCAAATCCTCCAAATCATGCAGGCGATCGCGCAGATACGGATCACGCACTGAGGACAGCTTGGCGCGGTGCTGCTGGCGCGCGCGTTCTACCGCAGCCTCCGCGGACAATCCAGCGCCAATGCCCTCTTTCAGGCGCTGCTCCCAGCTGCGATCCTGGGCAAGCAAGCGGAAGGTCTCGAGCACCTCGCGTGAGGCCCCCGATAGCCGGCTCCCGTCGCTCTCCAGCATGGCGTCAAGGCCTAGCCGCACGCTGTGCAGAGCGGTATTGAGGCGTGCGGTTTCCAAAACCGGATCGTCGGCGATCATGCGGCCCAATGGCGCGTGGGGCTCGTGCAACACCGCCACTCCGATGGCGATGCCATCGCTGAAGGCGCGCCCGATCAGCCGCTCCGGCCGGCTGGGCCGCACCTCCACTTCTGCGAGGAAAGAACGATCCCCCGACAGGCCCGCGACCATTTCGGCCAGCACCATGGCGATGGTCTGCAGGGCCTCGACTTCATCCTCGTCATAGGTTTTGGCGACGCGGTTCTGCACCACCAATACGCCAAACACCCGGTCCGTGCGCAAAACCGGCACGCCCAAAAACGCATTGTAGGGGTCCTCCCCGGTTTCGGGGCGGTAGGAAAAGCGCGGATGGTGCGGCGCGTCGGGAATGTTGAGCGGGCGCGCGCTTTCGGCCACCAAGCCAACCAGGCCTTCTAGCATGTTCAGGCGGGTGCGGTGCACCGCTTCGGCCCGCAAGCCCACGGTCGCGAACAGCTCCAACGCCTCCCCGCGCCGCAGATAGATCGAGCACACGTCCGCGACCATGGTCGCGGCGATCATGGCCACCAGCCGATCCAGCCGGCTCTGGACATCGTCCCCCACGGCCATGATTTCGCGCAGGCGGCGCAAAATCACCCGCGATCCCCCCGGCGCAGAGGTCGCCATTAGGCCTCATCCTCGCACTCGCAGCGCTCTTAGGCGGCCGCGTCAAGCCCATAAGCGGTGTGCAATGCGCGCACGGCCAACTCTACGTACTGCGCATCGATCAGGACGGAAATCTTGATTTCCGAGGTTGAGATGGCTTCGATATTGATGCCCTTGGCGGCCAAAGCGGCGAACATGGTGTGGGCCACGCCGGCATGGCTTCGCATGCCAATGCCGATCACCGACACCTTGGCCACATCGCGGCGCACCTGCGCCTCCTCAAAGCCGATCGATGCCCCGGCGCGCACCGCATCCAAAGCGCGCTGGGCTTCGCGTTCCGTGACCGTGAACACGATGTTCTGGGCGCCCTCGCGGCGGGCCTGGCTTTGCACGATCATATCGACATTGACGCCGGCCTGGGCGAGCCGGCCGAAAATCTCCGCGGCCACGCCGGGGCTGTCGGGCACGCCAAACAAGGCGACGCGCGCCTCGTCCCGCGAATAGGCTACGCCCGAAACGATCCGCTGTTCCATTTTCACCTCGTCTTCCGCGCACACCAGAGTCCCGATCTGCGCAACGCCCGGCTCGATAAAGCTCGATAACACCCGCACCACCACGCGGTGCGCCATGGCCAATTCGACGGAGCGGGTCTGCAGCACCTTGGCCCCGAGGCTGGCCAGCTCCAACATTTCTTCATACGCTATCCGATCCAGACGCTGAGCGCCCTTCACGATCCGTGGATCGGTGGTGTAGACGCCGTCCACATCCGTATAGATATCGCAGCGCTGCGCCCGCAGGGCCGCCGCCATGGCCACCGCGCTGGTATCGGATCCGCCCCGGCCCAGCGTGGTGATGCGCCCATCTTGTGTTACGCCCTGAAAGCCCGGAATAACCGCCACCTCGCCGCTATCCATGTGCGTGCCCACGGCGCCATCCTCAATGCTTTGGATGCGGGCCCGGGCGTGGTGGCCGTCCGTGCGGATGGGGATTTGCCAGTTTTGCCAGGATCGCGCCGGAACGCCCAATTGGCGCAAGGCCAAGGCCAGCAAGCCGGTCGCTACCTGCTCCCCGGTCGAGACGATCACGTCATATTCATCGTCAAAGCCGTGGCCAGACACCGCGGGCCCCTCGGGCCTTTCCGCGCCGGCCGCGCGCGCGAGCTTGACCAGGCGATCCGTCTCCCCCGACATGGCCGAAACCACCACACACAAAGGCCGCCCGCCGGCCCGTTCAGCCGCGACGATGCGGGCGGCGCGCTGAATGCGCTCCACATCCCCCATCGAGGTGCCGCCAAACTTCAAAACCAGAGGCTGCATGACACCAAATGCTCGTTGCGAAGCAGCCGCCTCTACAGCATCGCCCGCTCAAATCAATCCACTATCATCGCATCTTGGCATACGCCGCCGCTGCGCGGGCGCTGGCCGGCCTTCTCAGGCAATGCTAAGCTAGTTTCCTAACCAGGGATCAAAAAGCCAAGGGATTGATGAACACCGCCTCCACACTCGATCCGAGCGAAATCGCCAAATTCGCCAAGACGGCCCATGCCTGGTGGGATGAAAAGGGCCCGTTCGCGCCGTTGCACCGGCTCAATCCGGCCCGGCTGGCTTATATTCGTGACCGGGCGGCCGCGCGCTTTGGCCCGCCCGCTTCGCGCCGCAGGCCCTTGGAGGGCTTGCGGGTTTTGGATATTGGCTGCGGCGGCGGCCTGGTTTCCGAGCCTTTGGCCCGATTGGGGGCAAGGCTCACCGCCATCGATGCCGAAGGCGAAACGCTGAAGATCGCTGAGGCGCACGCTCTGGCCCAGGGCCTTTCCATCACCTATTCCCAAGCCAGCGCCGAAGACTTGGCCCACAAAGGCCTGCAATTCGATCTGGTCATCGCCATGGAAATCATCGAGCACACCGCCGATGTTGGGGCCTTCCTCACTGCGGCGGCGGCGCTTACAGCCCCCGGCGGCCTTCTCATCCTTTCAACCATCAACCGCACATGGATGGCCAAGGCCTTGGCCGTCCATGCGGCCGAGCACTTGCTGCGCTGGGTGCCGGCCGGCACGCATGATCCCGAAAAACTGGTCAAGCCCGAGGAAATCGCCGCCCCCTTGCGCGCCTTGGGCCTGGAGGTGGACGCGCCCGTGGGCCTCAGCCTCGATCTGGGCAAGGGCGGCTTCAGGCTCAGCGCCGATGTGCGGATGAATTACCTGATCGCGGCAGAGAGGCGCTGACGCGAAAAAGCGCCACGAACACAGCACGCACACGGGCGTGACAGGCATCCCACCGGCGCGAAGCGATCGGTGGGATCCAAAGCGCGTGGCGCGCTGCCGCTGTGGATCTCCCCGCTCCGCGCTGCGCTTGGCCGGGGGGATGACGGACTTATCGGTTTTTCATCGCCGGGTCATTCCCGGCAAGGGGATTTTCGTCATCCCACCGGCGCGAAGCGATCGGTGGGATCCAAAGCGCGTGGCGCGCTGCCGCTGTGGATCCTAGCCCAGCGACGCGAACGTTGCGAGAACAACTAAGGTAAGGCGCACGCAGCGTTCACCCTGCTCCCCCTAATCCTGGGCCAACTTCTGCTTCCATTCCTCGATGATCGCCTGCGCCGACGCCCGATCGGCTGGCGAGAATCGTGCGTCCATCGCATGCAACAAAACTTGCGCGGCCTGATCGCCTCCCTCTCGCGCCAGCGTCAAGTACGCGAACGCGCGAGGCAGATCCACCGGCCCACCCTGACCAACAAGCAGCATACCGCCCAGTCCCCGCAGGGCATGGAAACGCAGGGGGTGATTGCTCTCGGCCGCGCGCAGATACCAATCGCGGGCTGCGCGTTCGTCGGCTTCCACGCCTTCGCCGGTGGCGAGCATCACCGCGCGGCTGATCATCCCAGGCACAAACCCGTTTTCCGCGGACCGCGAAGTCCAGTCATAGGCGGCCGACAGATCGGTTTTAATGCCGTCGCCGCTGCGAAGCTTCTGGCCCACTAGCCATTGCGCCTCCCCAGCTTGAGGCCCGGGGGCTTCGGCCGCTGCCAGGGCGTAGGCGTGGGCTTTGGCGGGGTCGCGGGGAAATCCTCCCTCGCCAGCACCGTGGAAGCGCGCCAGGGTAAGAGCAGCGCCAAAGGACCCCTTGTCAGCAGCCTCGATCAGCAGCGCCCGCCCCCGGTTCTCGTCTTTCGGTCCGCCAATGCCGCGCGACCAGAGCCAACCAAGGAAAGAGAGGGCGCTTGGATCTGTCTCACTGGCGCGTTCGGCGCAGGCGCGCGCGGCCTCCGGCTGACTCTGCTTTAGAAGCTCGGAGGCGCCCTCCAAGGTCGAGCAAGGCGGCATATCCTGGGCTGCAACAGGGGCCGGACCGGCCAACAGCAACGCCATGATGCAGAGTGCAGTGCGCATGATCGATCCCCTCACCGCATCGTCGGAATAACAAAGCTCTGATCCCCCACATCCCCTTCGGGCCAACGGGCGGTGATGGTTTTGACCTTGGTGTAAAAGCGCATGCCTTCCGGGCCGTGCTGGTTGACATCGCCAAAAGCCGAGCGTTTCCAGCCGCCGAAGGTGTGGTAGGCCACCGGCACCGGGATGGGCACGTTGATGCCCACCATGCCCACATTCACCCGCGCCGCGAATTCGCGCGCCGCGCGGCCATTGCGGGTGAAAATGGCCACGCCATTTCCGTATTGGTGTTGGCTGGGCAGGCTGAGCGCCTCCTCGAAGCTCTCGGCGCGCACGATTTGCAGCACCGGGCCGAAAATCTCTTCTTGGTAAGAGCGCATGGCCGGCTTCACATGGTCAAACAGCGAGGGGCCGATGAAAAAGCCGCCTTCATGGCCCTGCAAGGACAGCTCGCGCCCATCCACAACCAGCTCCGCGCCCTCTTCCACGCCCATTTGGATATAGGATTTGATCTTGTCGCGGTGCGCGGCGGTGACAACAGGGCCGTAATGCGCGCCGGAATCGCTGGAAACGCCCACGCGCAGCTTGCCGGCCTCTTCCACCAGGCGCTCGCGCAATTCCCCAGCCGTGCGCGCGCCAACCGGCACCACCACCGGCAAGGCCATGCAGCGCTCCCCCGCCGAGCCGAAAGCTGCCCCGACCAAATCCTTGACCACTTGATCCAGATCGGCATCGGGCAGCACGATGCCGTGGTTTTTGGCCCCGCCCATGGCCTGCACGCGCTTGCCGTGCGCCGCGCCAGTGGAATAAATGTATTGGGCGATATCGGATGAGCCCACAAAGCTGATGGCGCGCACATCGGGATGCGTCAGCAAGGCATCGACCGCCACTTTGTCCCCGTGGACGACGTTCAGCACGCCAGGCGGCAGGCCGGCCTCGATCATCAATTCAGCCAGGCGCAGCGGCACGGAAGGATCGCGCTCACTTGGCTTGACGATGAAGGCATTGCCGCAGGCAATGGCCATTCCGAACATCCACATCGGGATCATGGCCGGGAAATTGAACGGAGTGATGCCCGCGCACACGCCCAAAGGCTGGCGCATGGAATAGACATCAATGCCCGGCCCCGCGCCCTCGGTATACTCGCCTTTCAGCACGTGCGGGATGCCGCAAGCGAATTCGATGACTTCCAGGCCGCGCTGGATATCGCCTTTGCTGTCGGCGATGATCTTGCCATGCTCCGAGGACAGCAGCTCGGCCAGCGCGTTCATGTCCCGCTCGATCAAGCGCTTGAATTCAAACATCACCCGCGCGCGGCGCTGGGGATTGGTGGCGGCCCAATCGGGCTGGGCGGCCGCTGCACTGGCGATGGCGGCCTGCACCTCCCCCGCGCTGGCCAGGCCCACATGGGCCTGAACCAAACCGGTATTGGGATCGAAAACTTCCCCGAAGCGGCCGGAATTGCCCTCCAAAAGCTTGCCGTTCACGAAATGATCAATGCGGCGCATCGCGGCCTCCCAAAGTTCCGGATCAAGGGCTCTGCGGCCCAGCTTGCCGGGAACCTGCCCCGGCAGCGCCTTCGCCGCAAGGCCGGATTGACGCAAAAGCGGCGGGCCTGGTGATCTGGAGGCCCGCCGATCCGATGCGCCGCACACCGGAATGATTAAATCATTCTGAATTCACCAAGTGAAAACTTATATTTGTTAGGAAAGCGCCAACCAAACAAAAATTGAATACATGGTGGGCAACAAACATGCATTTTCTACGTGCTGCGCTATTTTCTATTGCCTCGATGGCATCCCTGTTTACGGCAAGCGCCAAAGCTGGTGAGTTCACTCCCTATCTGCCACCTCCGGGCGGCGGGAGCGTCGAATTCAACTTCGTGCATCAAAACAGCCAGACAGGTTTGTTTGCGCAGGGATCGGCGCGCCCTTGGCGGCGCTTTGAGCAGAACGCCTATCAACTCTCGGGCAATTATGGCGTCAGCGATAAACTGGCCATCGATGCGCGCATCACCTATTCCGATACCGATTTCGTCCCTAACGGCAATGGCCCGGCCAGCGGCCAAAACGGCCTTTCCGATACGCAGATCGGCTTGCGCTATCGCGTGCTGGACGAATTGGAAAACGCCCCCGTCACG
>JAKFWI010000068.1 GCA_021731965.1 Hyphomonadaceae bacterium
TCCCCCGCGTGCGGGGGAGGTGCGCGAAGCGCGGAGGGGGCTTAGGGTGATCGCAGACGCCCCCTCGGCCCTGCGGGCCACTCCCCCCGTGAACGGGGGGGAGATGAAATGCGGGCGCTTGGTGGCGATGAACTTCCTCCCCCGCGTGCGGGGGAGGTGCGCGAAGCGCGGAGGGGGCTTTATGCGTGCGCGCTTTAACGCCCCCCTCGGCCCTGCGGGCCACTCCCCCCGTGAACGGGGGGAGATGAACTTCCTCCCCCGCGTGCGGGGGAGGTGCGCGAAGCGCGGAGGGGGCTTTATGCGTGCGCGCTTTAACGCCCCCCTCGGCCCTGCGGGCCACTCCCCCCGTGAACGGGGGGGAGATGAACTTCCTCCCCCGCTTGCGCGCCTCCCCCTCGCACCCCAGCACTTGCCAGGGCGCGTGCGGCTTGGTTTATGATGGCCGGTCAGATTTGGGCCGCGCCCGCGCGCCCTGAGGGGGAAGCCATGCGTCGTATGCTGTTGATCTGCTGTGTGGCGCTGCTGAGCGCCTGCGCTGGGGCCAAGCCGGCACCGGCACCTGCCCTCGTGGCGGAGCCTGCAAGCCTGCGCCGCGTCTCCACCGGGGAGGTGATCGGTTATACCTCAAGCGGGGCCCATGTGTGGCGCGCCATTCCCTTCGCCGCGCCGCCAATTGGCGATTTGCGCTGGCGCGCGCCGCGCCCTCCCTTGGCCTGGAACGGGCGGCGCGAGGCGATCAAGCCTTCGCCCTGGTGCCCACAAGTGCTCAACGCGCTCGATGGCGTGCCGGCCAAGCGCTATGGCGAAATCGTGGGGCAAGAGGATTGCCTCTTTCTCGATATTTATGCCCCGGCCATGCCGGCGGGGGCGGCTGCGACCGCGCGTTTGCCGGTGATGATGTGGATCCATGGCGGCTCCAATGTCTGGGGCCGGGCCGAGCAATATGACGCCTCGGCGCTCGCGGCGCGCCAGAATGTCGTTGTCGTCGTCGTGCAATATCGCTTCGGCTTTTTGGGCTGGTTCGCGCATGAGGCGCTGCGCGCGGGCGGGAGCCTGCCGCAGGATGCCTCGCCAAATTTCGGCACCCTGGATCAGATCCGCGCCCTGGAATGGATTCGCGATGACATCGCAGTCTTTGGCGGGGATGCTGGGCGCGTCACCGTGTTTGGCGAAAGCGCGGGCGGGCACAATGTGGCGGCGCTGCTGGTCAGCCCCATGGCCAAGGGCCTGTTCCACCGCGCCATCATCCAATCGGGCTCGTTCCAGACAGTATCCTTGGCCAAAGCCGAGGGGCTGGAGGGCGATCGCCCCGATTCAGCGCGGGCTGTGGCCGCCAAGTTGCTGCCCGGCGGGGTGACGGGGGAAAACCTGCGCGCTTTGCCGGTCAAGGCCTTGTTCGGGGCCTATTCCACGAAGCAGCGGGAATTCGATCCCCCTCGCGTGATCGCCGACGGCATCGTGCTGCCGGCCGGGGGCATGCTCGCGGCCCTGGCCAATCCCGCGACATTCAATTCCGTGCCGGTGATCACCGGCACCAATCGCGATGAAGCGCGCTTTTTCAATCTCTTGCAGCCGCAATTGGTCAAGCAGGCCTATGGCCGCTTTCCAAAAGCGCGCGATCCGGTATTTTTTGAGAGGCTCTCGGATTATCAAAGCCGCACTTGGCGCGCCGCTGCGGTGGATGAGCCGGCCAACATCATGGCCGCGGGCGGCCATGACAAAGTCTGGGCCTATCGCTTTGATTGGGACGAAGAGGGGCGGGTGTTCGTATCCCACCTCGACGAGTTGATCGGGGCCGCTCACTCGATGGAAATCCCCTTCGTGTTTGGCCGTTTCCAGCATTTGGGGGCTCTGGATCGCTTTGCCTTCACCAAGGCCAATGAGCCCGGCCGCATCGCGCTTTCCGATGCCATGATGAGTTATTGGGCGCAATTCGCCGCCAGCGGCGACCCGGGCCAAGGCGTTGACAACGCGCAAAAGCCTTGGACCCCCTGGTCTAACGCGCCGACCGATCCTAAGCTTTTGGTGCTCGATACCGAGCAAGGGGGCGGCGTGCGCATGATCGCGGATCAGGAAAGCGTGCAGCGCATCGCGACGGAGCTGTTTATCGATCCGGCCGTGCCCGAAGATCGCCGCTGCTTTGTGTTTTCCGCAACCAAATACTGGAATCCGACATTGGCGGGCGTGCCTGAGGGGCGTTGTCGCTAACGGGTTGGGGGCGCGCATGCCGGCGCAGGATTGGATCCGCTTGGGCTATCTGGCCGGGGCCATCGTGGCGCTGGTGGCCGCCATGGCAGAGCGCAAACGCGCGGACCGCCTCGCTATGCTGGTCTGCTTGCTCTGCGCGCTCTTGCTGCTGCTGGCCGGGCGCTTTTATGGCGGGAGCCTGCGGCTGTTCGATTACGTGGCCTCCATCGGCGCGAGCTTTTTGGGCGCGGCTTTGCTCGCCAATGCCAGCCTGCGCCCGCGCAAATCCAAAGGCTGACGTAAGCTAAAGCTTGACGAGCGGGCCGCTTATCGGCTTGCCTCTTTGCAATTATGGCTGGAAGGAGGCGGCATGTCCGCGAACTTGGCTGCGGCTTTGTATTTGGTCTCTGGCGTGCTGTTCATTCTGGCGCTGCGGGGGCTTTCGAGCCCGGAAACCAGCCGGCAAGGCAATCAATACGGCATGATCGGCATGGCGTTGGCCATTGGCGTGACGCTGGCGGTGATCCCCCTGGATGGCGTGACCCTTGGATTCATCGGCGGGGGCGTGCTGGTGGGCGGGGCCATCGGCGCGCTGGCAGCGCGGCGCATCCAGATGACGCAAATGCCGCAATTGGTGGCGGCCTTCCACAGCCTTGTCGGGCTCGCGGCCGTGGCGGTGGCGGTGGCGGCGTATTATTCGCCGGTGGCGTTCGACATCAACCTGACCGAGCCGGGCAGTGATCGGCCCGTGCAGGGCATCCAGGGCATATCCTTGGTTGAGCTGTCGCTGGGCGCGGCCATCGGGGCGGTGACCTTTACCGGCTCGGTGATCGCTTTCGCCAAGCTCAATGGCAACATGTCCGGCGCGCCGATCTTGTTGCCTGGGCGCCATGTGATCAACAGCTTGCTGGGCCTGGCTCTGCTGGGCTTGGTCATTTATCTGGTGCGAAGCGGGGGCGTGGAGGTGTGGCCCTTTTGGGCGATCCTCGGGATTTCGCTGGCGCTGGGAATTTTGCTGATCGTGCCGATCGGCGGGGCGGATATGCCCGTGGTGGTCTCGATGCTCAATAGCTATTCGGGATGGGCGGCAGCGGCGCTGGGCTTCACGCTGGAGAATGTGGCGCTGATCATCACCGGGGCGCTGGTCGGCTCATCCGGGGCTATCCTTAGTTACATCATGTGCAAGGGCATGAATCGCAGCTTTTTCTCCGTCATTCTCGGGGGCTTTGGCGGGGAGACGGCCGCCGCGAGCGGGGCGAAAGAAACCCGCCCTGTCAAGCAGGGCAGCGCCGATGACGCGGCCTTCATCATGAAGAACGCCTCCAAGGTGATCATCGTGCCGGGCTATGGCATGGCCGTGGCCCAGGCCCAGCACAGCCTCAAAGAAATGTGTGACAAGCTCAAAGCCGAGGGCGTGGAGGTGAAATACGCCATCCATCCCGTGGCCGGGCGCATGCCCGGGCACATGAATGTGCTGCTCGCCGAGGCGCAAGTGCCCTATGATGAAGTGTTTGAGCTGGAAGATATCAATAATGAATTTTCGCAGGCGGATGTGGTTTATGTCATCGGTGCCAATGATGTGACAAATCCCGCCGCCAAAACGGACAAGACCAGCGCCATTTACGGCATGCCCATTTTGGAAGTGGAAAAAGCCAAAACCGTGTTGTTCGTCAAACGCTCGATGGGCTCTGGCTATGCCGGCGTCGAAAACGAGCTGTTCTTCCGTGACAACACCATGATGCTGTTTGCCGATGCCAAGAAGATGACGGATGAAATCGTGAAAGGGCTGTAGATGATGCCCACACTTGGCCTCATCATGTTCGCGGGGCTCACGCTGATCGCGGCCATCCATGTGTATTGGGGGCTGGGGTATTATTGGCCGTTCGAGACGAAGCAGGCATTGGTCGATGCGGTGATGGGCGATCCGCGCGCGCGGCGCATCCCGCCTATGTCCGCCACGGGCGTGGTTGCAGCCGCGATCTGGGCGGCAGGCTTCGCTGCCTTGCGCGCCAGTGGCGCGATCAGCTTCGGCTGGGCTTGGCTGGCGCGCGGGGCCTGCGCTTTGCTGGCGCTGGTGTTTCTGGTCCGGGCGGCGTCCGGTTTCGCTTTGGGCGGTGCCATTTTGCATTACCGGGTCACGCCAGAGTTCAAGACGCTCGATTTGTGGTTTTACAGCCCTTTGTGTTTGGCGTTCGCGATGGGGTTTGTTTTGCTCGCTTGGCGGGGGAAATACACTGGCTAAATATGAAGCGAAAACCAAGCCGAATGGCGTATCCATAGAGGCCTTTCTGGCAAGCGTGGATGAAGCGCGCCAGGAAGATACCAAAGCCCTCATTGCCATGATGCGTGAAATCACCGGGGAGGAGCCAGTGCTATGGGGGCCTTCCATCATCGGTTTTGGCAAATACGTCTATCGCTATGACAGCGGCCATAGCGGCGAGGCACCCATCACCGGTTTTTCTCCGCGCAAGGCGGCCTTGAGCATTTATCTTTCCAGCGGCTTTCTTGGGCGTGATGCCATGCTTACCAAGCTTGGCAAGCACAGCGCGGGCAAGGCCTGCCTTTATGTCAAGCGTCTTGCGGATGTTGATCAAGCCGTGCTGCGCCAGATGATCGCCCTCAGCGTCGCGCATGTGCGCGCGGCGCATGCCGGGTGTGCCTGATCAACCGCTTGGAGCCTTTTCAATGAAATCGAAGTCGATTTCTTTTTCGAAAGATGCGCTGACTCAATACTTCAGAGCGCATTCGGACGGAAAACCGCAATTCCATTTTTCCTGAATGCGCGGAAGTGGAGCGGACTTGGTGTTATACCAAAAATCCGCGTGCGCAGACCCTCCGTTACGCCGTCCGCTGCTGGCTGGCGCATCGCCGGGCGCACCCCCGCAGGATACATCCTACGCGAAAACAGCAGCGCAGACGCGTTGCTCATGCGACGCCCGCCAGCGTTTTCAGCCTTTTGGCTTTACAAATGGGCTTTCCAGGCTAGCCTCATTCCCGCCGCATTAAGGTGACTGCCGATCAAGCGACTTGGGCGTCGAGGCTGGGGATGCCCAAGATTTTAGCGTGGTAGACACTTTTGGGCGGCCCAGTGCGTATCTCTATTGGTGACCGCGACTTGATCGCATGGACGCCAACAGCTTTTTGGGAGGAAGACTTGATAACATCCAGCATTAGAACTGCTGCGATCGCGGTGCTCGCGATCCTGGCAACCAGCGCGCCTGCGTTGGCGGAGCTATCGGGGCGCCACGCCGATATCAAGGCGCTTGCGGCTGATTCCGACAACATCGTCTTGGGCAAGGTGACGGGTGCGCGCGTGCAACTGATCGATGGCGCGCCGTTCACGCAATACACCATGCTAGTGGAAAGCGTGCTCAAGGGCTCCGCCAGCGCCAGTGTGGTGATTTCGGTGCCGGGCGGTGCCGTGTCCACGGCGCGGGTGCCGGTCAGCGAAGTGGTGGCCGGTTCACCGCAATTATTCATCAACAGCGAAGGCGTGATGTTTCTGAATGGCAGCCCGGATGGGACTTTCGCGATTGTGGGGTCCTCCGAGGGTGCGCTGACGATGCAGACGGACGCCACCGGCCAGGACTTCGTCACCTATGGCGGCGAAAAGATCACCATCGAGGCGCTGCGCAGCGCTGTGGCCAACGCCGAATAGCCCAAAAACCTTTATCCCATAGGGGAATGTCATGAAGAGACTAACATCACTTGCCTTGGGTGCGGCGCTCAGCGTTGTCGCAGCCACGTCAGCCCATGCGGGCGGGCGCCTCGAAACCGTGAAAATTCTCGGCCCATCCGCAGTGGCTGGATTTGATTTGGTACAGCCCATCGGGATTTTCTGGGATGATCGCTGCAGTACCGTGAGCTATACCATCGACACGGCGGTCGCGCCGCGTGCTGCTGGGGGGGGCACCATTCCGATCGCGAACGTGGCCAATGAAATCCGCGCCGCCTTGGCTTCCTGGACGAATGTTCCCACCTCGGCGATCACCATGGAAGTTGGCCAAGTGCGCGCCATCGGCAATGGCACGCGCCTCTTTGATTTCATCAACGAAGTGACCTTCGAAACCGCGCCCGGCTTTGGGGCCTTGGCCTCTTCGCCGTCCACTTCGCTGAATGCCGACACGACCTTCACCACCGGCCTGGATGTCGATGGGGATGGTGATTCCGATGTCTATGATCCGGCCGCCGAAGGGCGCAATACCTGCTTTGACGCCGATCGCGATGGCGATATCGAGTTTCCCGCCGGTTTTTACCGGGCCGGCACCATCCTCGATAACGACGTGCAATTTGGCCAAACTGTAATTTGGGAGACCACACCGACGAATACGGCCGCTGCGGATATCCAGGCCGTCGCCGTGCATGAGTTCGGCCACAGCCATGGCCTCTCCCATGTTCTGCTGAATGTGGTCTCGGAAGTGGATGGCAATGGCTCCACCATGTTCCCCTTCATCGATACCAATGATTCGGCCTCCGAAATCGGCAACCGCACCTTGCACACCGATGACATCGCCTGGTCGTCTTTCCTGTATCCGGAGGGCAGCGCCCGTTCCGGCCCGCGGGCTTTGCAGCGCGGGGATGTCCGCTTTGATCGCGAGTTCGCGGTCGTGAGCGGCACAGTAACCGGACCCGATGGCTTGCCCGTTTTGGGGGCGAATGTGTTCGCAACCTCAACGCGCGGCGGGAATGAGCGGGAAGAGTATGATGACGATGGCCGGCGCGATGAAGATGGCGAACACGGGCGCCCGGCCTTTGTTCCGCAAATCGTGAGTGATGCCTTTTCCGGCACGACCAATCTTCTGTCCCGCCAAACCGATGGGGCGCTGTTTATCTCCGCTGATAATGCGGTGTCGCTCATCAATGGTGATTTCGAACTGCCGGTTCCGCGCGGCACGCTTTACAGACTGGGCCTCCAGGCCACGGATGGGCGCCCCGTGACGACGGGCAGCATTTCCTTGACGGCGCAAATCGGCGGAGTACTGGGGCAACTTGCCTTCTCCGAGGAGAACTTGAATCTCTTCGAAACCAGCCGCGAAGTGCGCCCCTTCGCTTCGCGCCGTGTGCCCGGTGGCTTGGGGATCAGCCGGCGCAATATCAACTTCCTGGTCAATTCTGACATTCAATTGCGCAATGCGGGCGTGGTGACCAATGCCGGCACCGGGGCGGTGATTGGCCAGCAAAATGTCATCTACGCGGAGCGTTTTGCCAATGCTTCCGTGCTGGCGCAATTGCAGGCCGGGGCCACTTTGACCACCGCCTTGTGGGATACAACGGTGCAGGACGCCACAATCAACCCCACCTTCCAGCGCGCCGCGATCGTGCTCGGCCGGCTGGGCGCAGGCGGAACGACGGCTGATGTGCAGCTGACCAACACCCTGGTTGAACGGCTCAATTTCGTTGGCCAAGATGGGGATTTGACGCCCCTGGCACTCAGCCTCGTTGATCGGTACAAGGTTCGGGCCGCCCTGGAAGCAGATCCCACGCTGGATCTGTTCCTGGTGCTCGAACAGCCCAATACCTTCGTGACGGGCCCCTCGGGCATTCCGCCTTTGCTGGCCGTCCAGGCGACGGCACCTAATGCTTCAACGCGGCAGAGCTTCCTGTCCTTGAATGGCAGCCCGTTCAATGTGCAGACCGCGCTCAATTGGGCGGTGGAACTGCGCTTCACGCCGGCTGCGCCGTAACCCGCTCCTGGCCGGTCTCCGAAAGGGGGCCGGCCAACTTGCGGTAAATCGTCAAATCCAAACGAAATCGATCGGCCGGCAGCGGCCGGTCGATTTTGCTTTTTGGCGGGCCCATTGCCTTAGGCGCGCCGATCCACAGCCACCGCCGGCGCGCCATGTCCGGGGCGGACGCTCGCGCCCTTGGCGCCATAGGTCGCGCTTGGGGTGATCTGGCGCGAGACCTCTTGCGCCATGGCTTCGGCCAGGCCTTCCGATACCGCTTTCAGTGCCGCCACGGTGTGCTGGTGTCGATCAAGGGCGGTGCGTAAGCGCGCGCCCGCCGCGATCAGATCATCGATCAAGCCGGGGGCCGCGCCCCGCAGCAGGCTGGGATCGGCGTGCACGCGTTGCATTTCGTGGCGATAGGCATTCGCCAGCGTGACTTGCTCCTCCAGCAAAGCGGCGGGTGCCAATGCGTGCTCCGCCAAATGGGCACCGACTTCACCGACAATGCGCGCCAAGCGCTGGGTCATCGCCAACAAGGCGGCGGCGTGCTGCGATTGGGGATCGTGCGCCGCGCTCATGCTTCTTGCTGCGCCGCTTGCAGGCGCAACAACTCACGCGTGACGGAATCGGCCACGCCGATGCCGCCGGCTTTGGCGAATTCCTTGGCATATTCCTGCACCAACAAGGGGCGAAAGGCGCGTTCACCCTCGCCGCCGCCGCCCAGCTGATCAGTATCGAGATTTTCGAAGATCGGCGCGAGCAATTCGGAGAGAAACACCGCCTCGAACTCCTCGGCGGTTTTGCGGATGGCGTCAGACGCGGTGGGCCGCTGGCTTGGCAAAGCCACGGGCACGACCGGGCGCTCAACTGGGAGGAAAGCCGCCATCAAATCACCTCGATTTCTGCTTGCAGCGCACCCGCGGCTTTCAGCGCCTGCAGGATGGAGATCATGTCACGCGGGGTCACGCCCAAGGCGTTGAGGCCCTTGACCAGCTCGCTCAGCGGCATGCCGCCCTGAACCAAAGCCAACCCGCCGCGATCTTCCTCGACCTGGACCTGTGTCGAGGGCACGATTGTGGTGTCGCCCGCTGCCAAGGGGTTGGGCTGGCTGACCTGCGGCTGCTCGCTGATGGAAATGGTCAAATTGCCTTGAGCGATCGCCACCGTTGACACACGCACGTCATCGCCCAACACGATCACGCCATTGCTTTCGTCGATGACGATGCGGGCGGCGGCATCGACATCGACGGGCAATTGCTCGATCTGCGCGAGAAGAGCGATCATGTCGCCGGCATAGTCCGCCGGCAAGCGCAGGCGCACCGAGCCGGGGCTGGTGGCGCGCGCGACGCCCGGGGTTACCGCGTTGATGGCGATCGCCACCCGCGAAGCGGTGGTGAAATCGGGATCGCGCAGCGCCAAGCGCAATTCTTTTTGTTCGCTGAGATCATATCTGATTTCGCGCTCGATCAAGGCCCCTGATGCGATGCGCCCGGCGGTGGGCACCCCGCGTGACACCGAGGAGCCAGAGCCGCCCTCCGCAGTAAACCCGCCGACGGCCAAGGGCCCCTGCGCGACGGCATAGACCTGTTGATCGGCACCGATCAGCGGGGTGGCCAACAATTGACCGCCCACCAGGCTGCGGGAATCGCCTAGCGCCGAGACGGCGACGTCCATGCGCGCGCCGTTTATCCCGAAGGCCGGGAGATTGGCTGTGACCATCACGGCCGCGACATTGCGCGTATTGAGATTGCCTTCGCGGGTGTTGACCCCCAGGCGTTCCAGCATGGCTTCAAGGCTTTGGCGGGTGAAAGGCGCGTTGCGCAGGGAATCGCCTGTGCCTTGCAGGCCCACCACCAGGCCATAGCCCACCAATTGGTTTTCGCGCACCCCCTCGACATCCACAACATCCTTGATGCGCGGCGCGGCCAAAGCTGGGTCTAGCACCAGGAACACTAGGCAGAGGGCAAAAAGTGAAGTTGAGCGAAAGCAGAGCATAGGTCTTTTTGGACAAAATATCTTAACGGGCCGTTCCGTTTCTTTCGTTACGCAGTGGCGAGAAGGCTTGCAGTTTTGTGCGGGCGCCTGCATTGGGCAGTGTTATGAGGATCGAAGGACCATCACCGATCAAGCCGCGCGCCAAAGGTGCCAGCACCAGCGCCAGCGCGGGCTTTTCGCTAAGCGGTGCAAGCGTTTCGGGCGCGTCGGCCAGCCATGGGCCGAGCCAGGCTTCTGCCCTTGGCGCGGCACTTGCTCTGCAGATGGAGGTGATCGATCCCGAGCGGCGCCGGCGTCAGCTGCGGCGCGGAGAGGAGGCGCTCGATGCGCTCGAGGCCTTGACTTTGGCGCTGGCGGGCGCGGGGGATGCGAATGTGGTGCAGGCGGCGCTGTCACAAGCCCGCGAGGGCCTGCGTGAGCGCACTGGCGAAATAGGGCTGGATGAAGTTTTGGCTCAAATTGAACAGCGCGCTGCGGTGGAGCTAGCGAAAATGGAACGCAAAGGGCGAGTCAAATGACGAATGAACCTAGCGTAAGTCAACATGTTGATTGCTGCGCGATTGGCGTCTATGTTCCGCGCCATTTCGTGTTCCCGAAAATGCTTGGGGAGTTTTGTCAGTCATGAGCGCCGTGTTGCCCGACGCCTACCGGCCCAGCGACAACGAGCCGTTCATGAGCGAACGGCAATTGGAGTATTTCCGTGCCAAATTGCTGGCGTGGAAAGCCGAGCTTCTCGAAGAATCCCGCGTGACGATTGCCAATCTGCAAGAAGAAAGCGCCGCCTTGGCGGATCTGGCGGATCGCGCCACCAGTGAAACGGATCGCTCCATCGAGCTGCGCACGCGTGATCGCCAGCGCAAGCTGATCGCCAAGATCGATGCCGCGCTGCGCCGGATAGACGAGGGTGTCTACGGCTATTGCGACGAGACCGGCGAGCCGATCTCCTTGTCGCGCCTGGAGGCACGCCCGATCGCAACCTTATCCATCGAGGCGCAGGAGCGCCACGAAATGCGCGAGCGTATCCACCGGGACGAGTAAATCCGCGCTAAAATGGGCTGATGGCGTCTGCGCCCTTTTGCCCCCAACGCGGTGCCTGCACCGCCGAGAGCGTGCCCTTGCCGCCGTAAGAGATACGCGCCTCCGCCATTTGCGTGTGCCGTACGGTGTTGAGCGCCGTGATATCTTCCGGGCGGATGACGCCGGCGACGGTCAAATCGCGTACCTCCTGGTTGACCCGGACCTGTTGGCGCCCCGCGACCACCAAATTGCCGTTCGGCAGAACCTGGGTGACGATTGCCGCCACGGTCAATTGGATGCGCTCCTGGCGCGCAATGGTGCCGGTGCCATTCGACGAGGACGTGCCCTGGGTGGTCAACAGATTGGAGGGATCCACCCCGCCGGGCAAGACAGAGGCAAACTTGCTCTCAAAGCCTAAAATGTTGGGGATGCCGACATTGGTGGCGCTCTGGCGAGAGCGGTCCGTCGAGTTTGACACGTCAGCGCTGTCATCGATCTCGATGAGAACGGTCAAGATATCGCCGGTGCGGGCCGCGCGTTGATCAGCAAAAAAGGTGCGGGCGCCGGCGCGCCACAAAGAGCCAGGAGCATAGATATGCTGCTCGACTTCCGGCATGGGCATCGTGACCGGCTCCTGGCCAGACAAATATTGCGGGGATTGCACTTCTTTTAGGCGTGGCCCGCTGTCAATTTCACGAAGCGAAGCGCAGCCGCTCAAAGCCGTGGCAGTAACGAGCAGGGCGCTGGTGAGATAAAGGGAGGCTTTCATTGCGACACCGTCGCCTCGCCAGGCCCGGTGACCTTGGCCTCGAGTTGGCGCTCTGCGGGCAAGGTCAGCACGCGCACCGTCTCGCCCTGGCCGGCCCCGTTCAGCGCGCGCGCGCGGGTGCTGACCCGCAAAGCGCCCTGCGTGTAGATGAGATTGATCTGCTCACCGCGTTTGATGACGGGCGCGGCAGATGGCGCGGCGGCAGGCGCGGCGGGGCCAGCCAGGCTCCGCACCGGCGTGGCAAAATGCGAGGCCGGCCTTTGCCCGTCACCCGCGCGTGGCCCCTCGATCGATAGCTGGATGAAGCCGGGCTGCGGCTCCCAGGAAAAGCCGGCGGCGCGGGCGGCTGCTGCCAGGAAGGCCGTGGAATAGAGGCCGGCCTCGCCCGCGCGAGGGGCGGGCGCGATCTCGCGGGCCGCGGCGGGGCCCTCGATGTGGAACACGTCACCAAGGCGCAAGGCTGGCCCATCCGCCCGCACGGAATCGCGCAGGGTCGTGGCGGTCAGCACGCGTTCTTGCGCGGGGGTAGAGCTTGGGGCCGGCGCCGCAAGCGGGGCTTGGGCAAAAGCGGGGCCGCCGCCAGCGGCCAAACACGTAATGAACAGCAAAATGCGCATAAACAGAATTTCCCTCGGGGTTAGCGGATCTGGTTGACGGCCTGCAGGAGTTCATCCACCGCATTGATAATGCGGGCGTTTAGCTCGTAGGCGCGCTGCGCCTCGATCAGGTTGGAGATTTCCTCGACGGCATTGACATTGGAGGCCTCCACGGCGCGCTGCTGCAACGTGCCCACCCCCGGGGATCCGGGTGCTGAAACCACCGGCTGGCCCGAAGCCGCGCTTTCGAGAAAGAGATTGTCGCCCACCGATTCCAGGCCCGCCGGGTTGATAAAGGTGGCGAGTTCTAGCTGGCCAAGCTGCTGGGGCTGGGGATTGCCGCTCAACGTGGCCTCCACCGTGCCATCGCGGCTGACGGAGACAGAAATTGCCTCGTTGGGCACGGTGATGTTGGGTTCGATCAAGAAGCCGTCGGTGGTCACCAGGCGGCCCTGGGCATCGAGGGAGAAATTGCCGGCGCGCGTGTAGGCGGTATCGCCCGATGGCAGCGTGACTTGGAAGAATCCGCGCCCGGCAATGGCGATGTCATAGGGGTTTTCCGTGCCTGAAATCGAACCTTGCTCGGAACTGCGAGAAATGCCCGAGGTTTTGACGCCCAAGCCGATCTGGATGCCGATCGGCCTGATATTGCCAGAACTGGAGGTGCTGGCCCCCGGCCGTTCCAGGTTTTGGTAGATCAGATCCTGGAATTCCGCCCTTTGGCGCTTGAAGCCGACTGTGTTCAAGTTGGCGACATTGTGGGAAATGACTTCGACGTTGAGCTGTTGGGCTTTCATGCCCGTGGCGGCGATATTGAGCGCGCGCATGGTGGCTCCTTATTCGGGGTTAAGCGTTTTGGCCGAGGCGCTGCAATGTGCGCTGGCGAAGATCATCGGTGGATTGCACGATGCGGGCGGCACCTTCATAGGCGCGGCTGACCTGGATCAGCTCGGTGATGGCCGAGATGGCATCCACATTGGATTGCTCGAGTGCGCCTTGCGCCACTTGCCCCTCGAAGGCCGTGGGGGCTTGGCTGCCGGCCTCGAAGAGATTGTCGCCCACTTTTTTGAGGCCGGCCTGGTTGGCGAAGGATACCAGCTGCAACGCGCCGATATTGGCGGCCCCGACGCGGATGCGGCCCTCGCGATCGATCTGCGGAGCCTCCCCGCGGGTATCGAACACGAGGGGTGCGCCCGCGCTGTCCAATACCGGGCGGCCATCGCTGGTGACCAGCGTGCCGGCGGCATCGAGCTGGAAGGAGCCGTCACGCGTGTAGGCCGTGCCATTGGGGCCCTGAACCGCGAAAAACCCCCCGCCTTCAATTGCAACATCAAAGGATTCGCCGGTGCGCTTGATGGGGCCTTGCGTGAAATCCCGCACCAAGCCCGCATCGCGCACGAAGCGGATATCGTTGGGGCGATCTTCCGAGCGCGCTGGGGCCACGTTGGCCACCTGGAAGCGCAGCGAATCGGCCTTGAAGCCGGTGGTGTTGACGTTGGCCAGATTGCTCGCGGTGGTGGCGATGCGGCGCTCGAGGGCCTGCTGGGCCCGCAGGCCGAGATAGGAGATGTTGTCCACGTGTTTGCCTCTTTGCAGAAGGCTGGTGCACGACCTGGGCCAAGCCCAAGCCCAAGGCGCACTTGTGGTTAATGAAAAGTCAACGCGCTTTGCCCGGCAAGAAACGCTTGTCGCGTCGGCAGATTTTGCCGCCCTAACCTTGGGTTAACCACGTTGAGCGAGGGTAAGGTCTGGAGATCACCCATGGCCAAAGCACCCAAACCAAAGCCGGAAAAGAAAGCCAAGAAAAACGCCGGCGGCGCCAAGAAGCCCGGCGCGGCCATGGATGCGATGGATAAGGAAGGTGGGGCCGAGGGGGAAAGTGGTGATGATCACGCCCCCGCCAAAAAGAAGATGGCCGGCAAGACGCTGGTGCTGTTCATTCTCCTGCCGGCGTTGATCATCCTTGGCGGCGGCGGTGCGACGGCTTTCTTCTTGCTGTCAAAGCCCAAGGCCGAGCAGCACGCCAGTGCCGAGGAAGCCAAGCCGGCCGGCGATCACAAGGCCAAGAAAGAAAAGGGAGAAAAGAAAGCCAAAGGTGGCCACGGCAAAGCCGGCAAAGAGGGGGAGGAAAGCGCCTCAGCGGAGGTCATCGAAGGCGCGGACGGCGTGCTGTACTACAAGATGCCGGAGCTTTTGGTGAATATCACCACCGGCGATGGCCGCCCCGTTTATCTCAAGCTGAAACTGACCGTGGAGACGCATTCAGAAGAGGCGATTGCGGCCATCGAGCCCAATCTGCCGCGCGTGCTCGATCAATACCAAGGCTTTCTGCGCGAATTGCGCGTCGATGACATTGCCGGGTCTGCCGGCGCGTATCGCTTGCGGCTCGAACTCTTGCGGCGGGTCAATCTGGCCATAGCGCCGGCCCAGGCCGATCAGGTGCTGATCGAAGAAATGCTGGTGCAATAACCATGGCCACGCCAGAGGAAGATGCCCTAGCTGCCGAATGGGAAGCCGCGGCCGGCGGCGGGGATCTCGCGGCCGAATGGGAGGCCATGGTCGGTGCCGACGGATCGGGCGGCGGGCCTACGCTCGCGGCATCGACCGTCGGTGCGGAGCGCATCCTCAATCAAGACGAAATCGATAGCCTGTTGGGCTTTGCCGGCGGCGATGATGGCGCCAATGAGCGCGCCGGCGTGCGGGCCATTATCAATTCCGCGCTCGTTTCCTACGAGC
Source organism: Hyphomonadaceae bacterium (assembly GCA_021731965.1). GTDB lineage: Bacteria > Pseudomonadota > Alphaproteobacteria > Caulobacterales > Aquidulcibacteraceae. Next base: position 14,970 of record JAKFWI010000068.1, read on the forward strand.
GCCTACCGATGCTGGAAGTGGTGTTTGATCGCCTGGTGCGGTTGATGACCACCTCATTGCGCAATTTCACGTCCGACAATGTTGAAGTGAGCCTGGATAATATTTCCTCGATCCGCTTTGGGGATTATCTCAATTCCATTCCGTTGCCAGCGATCATTTCGGTGTTTCGTGCCGAGCAGCTCGATAATTTTGGGCTGATGACCGTCGATTCCAATTTGATCTATTCCATCGTGGATGTGTTGCTGGGCGGGCGGCGCGGCAATGTGGCCATGCGCGTCGAGGGCCGCCCTTACACCACCATCGAGCGCATGCTGGTGACGCGCATGGTGGAAGTGGTGCTGGCCGATACCACCTTGGCGTTTGCGCCGTTGACGGACGCCACGTTCAAGCTCGATCGCATTGAAACCAATCCGCGCTTTGCGGCCATTGCCCGCCCCGCCAACGCCGCCATTCTTGTGCGCCTACGCATCGACATGGAAGATCGCGGCGGGCGCCTGGAATTGCTTTTGCCCTACGCGACCCTAGAGCCCATCCGCAAAATGCTGCTGCAACAATTCATGGGCGAGAAGTTCGGCCGCGACAACATTTGGGAAGGCCATTTGGCCTCCGAATTGTGGCACACCCATGTGGAAGTGCGCGCCGTGCTCGATGAGCAGATCGCCCCGCTGAGCAAAGTGCTGAACTTGAAAGTTGGCGATACGCTGATGCTTGGCTCCGCGCCGGATTCGCCGGTTTCGGTGGCCTGCGGGCGGGTGGCCTTGACCAGCGGACATGTCGGCAGAATCGGCCATAAGGTGGCTGTGCGTGTCGATGCGCCCATCACACCAGCAGCGCGCGCAGAATTGCAAAAAGGGCGGTGAGCCATGGGCGATGTGAGCGTGCTGGGCTGGTTTCTCAATTTGACTCTGCTGGGTCTGTTGGCGGCGTGTTTGGTGTTTTGCCTGCGCCTGGATCGCAAGCTTTCGCATTTGCGCAGCGGCCAGGATGGCTTGCGCGAAGCGGCTCAGGAATTGAGCGAAGCGACGCGCCACGCCGAACTGGCGGTGCGTAATCTGCGCAGCACCGCCATGGAGGCCGGCCGCGATTTGCAAGCCCGCATCGATGAAGCCCGCGTGTTGAGCGATCGCGGCGCACCCGTAAACCCAAGCCGCCCGCAGCGGCCAAAAAGTGAGACCCGCTGGTAATGCCTTCCCCCCCCTTCGCTCTGCCACAAAATGTGCGGATACTTCCCGCCTTGATCATCACTTTGGGCGTGGTCTTGAGCCTGCGCGCCGCCGCCACCGCGCGCGCCGCGGAAGCGGCTCAAGATGGCGCGAGCGATGCAGCCAAATCCGAGACGGCCGCATCCCCCAAGGCACCAGCAGCCCAGCCTGCCGCCGTGCCCGCTCCGGCCAATCCCGCGCCGCCAGCCCCAGCGTCTGCGCCCACGGGCGGGGATGCCTTTGCCGCGCAAGCGGGGCTGACACCCAACGAGCTGTCCGTGCTGCAAAGCCTTGGGGCGCGCCGCGAATTGCTGGATGGGCGCGAACGCGCTTTGGGGGATCGCACCTCTTTGGTCGAGGCGGCAGAAAAGCGCCTGGAGCAGCGCGTTGCGGAGCTGAAGCAGATCGAGGCGGCCATCCAGGCGCTGATTGGCAAAATGGATACCGAGCAGGAAGCCCGCACCAATGCGCTGGTCAGCATATATCAGAAAATGCGCGCCAAGGATGCGGCCGCCATCTTTGATGCGCTCGATCAAGACGTGCTGGTGGCGGTGGCCAGCCGCATGAAGGATCAATCCCTGGCAGAGATTTTGGGACTGATGCAGCCGGCCGCTGCCCGCCGGCTGACCACCGCCTTGGCCCAAGCCAAAAAACTGCCTGAGGAAGCGGCGCAATTGCGCCCGCCGCCCAATGGCTGAAGCTTATTTCACCGCATCGGGTTGCTGATCGGGGTGGGCGGCGGCGAAAGCGGGGTGCGTCAAAGCGGCCGCCTCGATGGCAGCCAGCCGCGGATAGCTGGCCATGTCGATGCCCCAGCGGCGCGCGCTATAGACCTGCGGGATGAGGTAAATATCCGCCAAGCTTGGCATATCGCCCCAACAGTACGGCCCAGGCTCGGTGTGCTTGAGCAGCGCCTCCAGGCCCGCAAACCCCTGCGAGATCCAATGGCGGGACCAGAGCAGGCGCGATTCGTTGTCATGCCCCATCTCCGCGCCCAGATAACCGAGGATGCGCAGATTGTGCAGCGGGTGGATATCGCAGCCGATCAAGGCGGCCATGGCCCGAATTTGCGCGCGCGCCATCGGCTCGGCCGGCAGCAAAGGCACAGCGGGATAGACCTCGTCGAGCCATTCCAAAATCGCCGGGCTTTGGGTGAGGATGCGCCCGTCCGCCAGTTCCAGGCTCGGCACCAGGCGCAGCGGATGGCGCGCGGCATTGTCAGGCTCGGTCTGCTCACCTGCGAGCAAATTGACGCCGACATAGCGATAGGCCAGGCCCTTGAGCGCCATAGCGATCCGCACCCGGTAAGAGGGCCCCGAGCGCCAATAGCCATAGAGCGTCAGGCCGCTCATGAAAGGATCAGCTCGATACGGCCCACCTCATCGACGCCCGCGGTGATGCGATCGCCCGGCAGGATGCGCCCGACACCTTCGGGCGTGCCGGTAAAGATCAAATCGCCGGCGGCGAGCGTCCAGATGGCGCTGAGCTTGGCGATGATGTTGGGCAAATCCCAGATCATGGTGCTCAGATCGGCCGACTGGCGCGTTTCGCCGTTAACAGCCAGCCAGATGCGGCCCGAATGCACCGGCCCACAGCGCGCGAGGGGGCGGATTTCCGAGACGGGGGCGGAGCGGTCAAAGCCCTTGGCGCGATCCCAGGGCTGGCCGGCGGCTTTGGCCTCGGCTTGGCGATCGCGCTTGGTCAAATCGATGCCCACCCCATAGCCATAGACCGTGCTCATGGCATCGGCAGGCTCGATATTGCGCCCGCCAGAGCCGAGCGCCGCGACCAGCTCGACCTCGTGATGCAAATCCATGGTGTCCCCCGGGAAGGGCAAAGCCCCGGCGGCCAGCGTCACCGCATCGGCAGGCTTCATGAAAAAAATTGGGGCCTGGATGGCGGGATCACCTCCCATTTCGCGCGTGTGGGCGGCATAATTGCGCCCGATGCAGTAGATGCGCCGCACCGGAAACGCCACAGTTTCCCCGATGATGGGGAGGGTAGGCCGGGGGAGATCGAACAAAGAAGAGATCATGTGCGCGCCTACCACACTTTGCCGCCGCGCGCTGCGCAAATTTTTGCGGGGGCGGCGCGGGCGGCGGGTTTTCGCGAACAGTGCGGGCTATTGTGCGAACCAGACCATCTGATGCGATGTCGCCAGCAAATGCCCGTCGCTGGACCAAAGATCCGCGGTTTGATCGTGGAAATGACCCCGAAACACGCGGGAATCGACCGCGCACAGCAGGGCTTGATCGCCTTGGCTGTCGAGCAAAGCTTGATCAGCGTGGAAATGCGTCGTCAGCGATACCGTGGCCATTGCCGGAAAGGTGTTACGGACCTGAATCATGCGCACGAAAAACGCGTCGCTGAGGCAGGCCAGCCCTGGGAAATCGAGCAAACGGGGATAAGTGTGCCGGATCCACAGCAAAGACTGCGCATCCCCCGGTGCCGAGAGCGGCGGTTGATCGTGCAGCGCGGCGATCGAGCCTTTGATGAAGCGAAAATCATATTGTTGTACCCAGCCGCGCGCCCCGGCGGTCTCCAAGGGCAAGATAGTGTCTGGCGGTGGGGCCTGCGGCGGAGCTAGCGGCGCGTGCGCCCAGCTCTCAGCGCGCTGACCAAGCGCCGCGATGGCGCTCGCCACCACGATGGCCCCTTGCGTCATCTCGATCGCCCAATGCTGCAGCGTGCGCCCGAGGCGGATCGCCCGCACGGTGAGCTCAAACGCGCTTGGCTGCACGGCGGCGGTGTAATTGACCGTCAGCGATACCGGCGTGCCGCGCGCCGCAGGCTGATCGAGCGCCGCTTTCAGCAGCGTCGCCGCGGTGATGCCGCCAAATTGCCCGGCGAAATTGCTGTATTCCGGGAGGGTTTCGCCGCGAAAGCGTGCATCCGACAACGGAATTACCCGCACCGCGCGATCAAAGGGATGGGGAGAGATCAATTCCGGGCGCTCCGGCTCGAGGGGGGCTTTGCGGGGAATGCTGTTGCATAGCCCGGCGTATTCGCAATGGGCCCCATCGTCACGGCGGCGGTGAAATCAGTTTGTCCAGTAGACGTATTCCTGCTCCGGCGTCCATGGCACGTTGAGCGGCACGTCGATCCGCACGGGCCCTTCCACCAGGCCAGGCCAGAGCGGCTCTGGCATGCTCTGGTTCTGGGTTTCGAGGATGGCGCGTAGCCGCGCAACCTGCGCGGGCTCGCTGGCGGCAAGGTCGGTCTGCTCGGTGGGGTCCACCGCCAAATTATAGAGATAGGCGCGCGGCGGGCGCTTAGTGACCTGCAATTTCCAATCCCCGTCACGGACCGCGCGGTAATCGCCCGATCGCCAGAATAGCGGCGCGGCACGCGTGGCAACGGGCAAGCCCCCCACGATGCCGGACAAGACATTGACCGAATCCATCGGCCGATCGGTTGGCAGCGCGGCCCCGGTCACCGCCGCAAGCGTCGCGAACAGATCGATGCCCGACGTCGGTATCGCCGATTTCGTGCCCGGCGCGATCTTGCCGGGCCAGCGCATATAGATCGGCACGCGGATGCCACCTTCGAAAAAAGTGGCTTTCCAGCCGCGGAACGGCTTGTTGAGATCGGGAATGCCAGTGTACCAGGCCCCGCCATTGTCGCTGGTGAAGATGATGATGGTCTGCTCATCGAGGCCGAGCGCCTTGATCTTGGCCATCACGTCGCCGATGCGCCGATCGAGCTGGCGGATCATCGCGCCATAGACGCGGGTTTTTTCGTCCTTGATTTGTGGCAGCGCGTCATAATCGGCTTTGGTGGCCTGCAAAGGCGTGTGCGGCGCATTATAGGCCAGATACAGGAAGAAAGGCTGGTTGCGGTTTGCCTCGATGGCCTTCAGCGCGTTGTCGGTGAGATAATCGGTCAGGTGCCCGTTAGGCGCGAACCGCTGCTCGCTATTGTACTGCACCGCGTAGGGTAAATTGGGCCACAAAAACCGATCGATTGGATCCCATGGCAACTTGGCATTGACCACTTGTGGATCACGCGTGCGCATGAATTTGCTGGCCCCCGCGCGAAAGCCCAGCGATTCGTCAAACCCCTGAGCCTTCGGGGATAGGGCGTCGGAATCGCCCAAATGCCATTTGCCGACATGCAGCGTGTGATAGCCGCGCGCCTGCAGCGCTTCGGCGATGGTGATCTCACGCGCCGGCACGCCCATCATCCCGTAATCAATCAAATCGTGGTTCAGCTCTTTGTGGTAAATCGTGGGGTGGGACGATTTGGTATCGGCGTGCCCGATCGCCGCGGCGAACGCACCCGGCACGGCGGTGAACTCGAACCCGAAACGCGTGGGGTAACGCCCGGTCATCAGTGCGGCGCGGGAGGGGGAGCAGGTCGCGTTCGCCGCATAGCCGCTGGTGAAATCCACGCCCTGTTGCGCGATCGCATCGATATTGGGCGTCTTGACGATGCCGCCAGCGACCCCGCCGCCATTGTGCGAAACATCGTTGTAGCCGAGATCGTCCGCCACGATCAGGATGACATTGGGCGGGCGCGCTGGATCGGGTGAGGCGGTGGCCGGGCCCTCAACCCAGCGCACCGCATGGTTTTTGGCGATCGGGTTGCGCCATTCGGAAAGCAAGCCGGGCAGATAGATCTTGAATCGCTGAAATGCCGCATAGCCGCCGATGGCAAGCGCCGCGATGAGGACGATCCAGATAAGAGAGCGCTTCATGGAGAGCCACCAAATGCCAGGATGAGCCCCTAGCCCGCCTTATTCAAGATAACCGCCATCGGCAGCGCATTTCATGTTCATGTGCGCTCTCGCTTGGCTCAAATGACAACACGCTTTGGTTTTGCCATGGTTATATTGGCGTGTACAGTGCCGCATTCGCGTGGAATCCACAGCTTCCTAAAGGAGCAGCGTGGCCAGATGCGCCAACGCCGCGGCCAGCGCGAGGATCAGCGCAACGCTCACGCGCGGCCCCAGATAAAAGGATATCACGCGCTGGGTTGGAAAGGAAAAGGTGGCGGCCGTGCCGGCGATTTTTGAGCGGTGCCCGGCCAGGAAGCGGGGATCGACAGCAAGCTTCATCATGTCGCGGCGGCTGCGATAGCGCACCATGCCAAACAGCGTCCAATCGGGATCGGGCACGGTGTTCCAGGCATCAATATAGCCGCCTATTTTGCGTCCCACGATCCCGGGATGCCCGCCTCTACCGAACAGCAAAGGCATAAACTGCTGCGCATAGCGCTTTAACAGCGCAAACCCCTTTATCATGTGGCCCGTGTCGGGATCTGCCACCTGGCCCATTTCGGCCTTGACCAGGTTGAGCATGACGAATTCGCGCCCGTCATCGGCTTCGAGAAAGGCGCGCAGCGTTACAGGATCATTGCCGCTTGACTCATACCGTCCCTCTATTTGCGCCATGAAGGCCTCAATTTCCGCCGGCTTCAGCGCGCCGCGGATATTGTCGTACCATAGGCGAAAAATCGCATAAGCGATGCCCGCCGTTATCCAGATCATTGCCCCGGTCATGGGCGTTTCCCCTTCTTGCGCGCGTCTCTCGCGGAGATATCAGCATGCGTAATGCCAGAATTACTGAGGTCTCGCTAGGTGATCGCTGGAGGCAAGGAGGCGGTCAATTCCGGCGCAACGCGTGCGGGCGGAAGCTAGACATGGCGCGAGCAAGTCGATAGGCCGAAGCGTAATGGTCACGGCAAAAACGGCTTCTCGCACCAAGGTGGCGGCTCCGGTGCGCGCTGACGGACGACACCAGCGGAGCAAATCGAGCCGCGCCAAGATCATCGCTGCGCTGCTTGAGCTTGTGAAGGAGGGCGATGTCGCCCCCAGTGCCGCCAAGGTTGCCCAGGCAGCCAATGTTGGCTTGCGCTCGGTGTTTCGCCATTTCGACGACATGGATTCCCTCTACCGGGAAATGTCAGAGCACATCGAATCGCTGGTGATGCCGATCATTTTGCGCCCGATGCCGGACTTGCCCTGGCGCGCTTGTGTGCGCGAATTGACGGAGCGCCGCATCCAGGTTTTCGAGCTGATCCTGCCATATCGGCTTTCGGCCAGCATCAAGCGGTTTCAGTCGGCGTTTCTCATGCAGGATTACCATCGGATGCTGCGGATGGAGCGTTCGTCGCTGCTGGCCATCCTGCCCGCAGCGCTCGCCGCCGATAGCCTGCAGGTCGATGCGCTGAATGTGCCGATGAGCTTTCAGGCCTGGCGCTTGTTGCGGTACGACCAGGCGCTGGCGGTGGATGCGGCGCGGCTGGTGGTGCTCAAACTCGTCGATGCCGTGCTCGCGCAGATTGAGCAGCCCTAATCGCGCGACGGCGACAATCGCTTTGTGCCCCGCCCCGGAAAACGCGCGGGTGCCGGGCCGGAAGCTACGTTGAGATAGCGTGCGCTCAAAGCAGTTTCCTTCGGCGGATTTCGGTGGTGCCCGCGGGCAGGCTGAACATCATCCCATCTTCACCGATGATGATCTCGCCGCCAAAATGCTGCGCGGCATCGCCCAAAAACGCGCGATAGGCAAAGCGGACCGGCACGGGCGGGACGAGATGGTTGAGCACCAACAGATGCACGTTTGCCGCCTTGGCCGTATCCGCCGCTTGCTGGGGCGTGGTGTGATAGCTCACAATGTCGCGCGTGATCTGCGCCGTGTTCGCCTGCCCCTTCGCCTCCAAGGCGGCTGTGATCAGCGAGACCAATTTGGGTTGCAGCGCCTCGTTGACAAGCAGGTCCGCGCCTTTGGCCGCTGTGATCAGCGTCGGCGTCGGTACGGTATCGCCGCTAAACACCACCGAGCGGCCCTTGTAGTCGAAACGATAGCCAAATGCCGGCTTAACGGGGCCATGATCGACGCGGAATGCCGTGATCTTCAGCCCGTCGGCGTCTTCGATCACCATGCTGTCAGCCGTGCCAATCTCGAACGGCATTGCGATGCCCCCGGCGCCGGATGGCGGCGCGATCTTCGGGCCGTGGTGTGCGGTGCGATAGCCATTGTCGGTCAAGTAAGCGCCGTTGAAGCCGGCAACGATCGCCTCCACCCCGCTGGGGCCGTGCATGGGCAAGGGCGATGGCGCCGCCGCACCCGTCCAGCGCAGCAGCATGAGCGGCCCCATGCCGTCGAGGTGATCCGAGTGGAAATGGGTGAGGAACACCCCTTCGATGCGCCCCATCGGCACGCCCATGAGCGCAAGATTGCGCGCGCCGCCTTCGCCGATATCGACGACAAACAGGTGTTTGCCGGCAATCACCAGTGAGCACGGCCCCGCGCGTGTCGCATCGGGCAAAGGCGAGCCGGTGCCGCACAAAACGACGTGCAGACCGTCCGGCAGAGTGGCGGTCACGTCACGCCCCACGCGGCTATCGACCATGCGCGCCATGAGGCGCGCGGCGATCTGCGCTTGAAACACGCTGAGCACCACCGCAATGGTCGCGCCGATCACGGCCAGCCCGAGCAAAATCCTGGTGCCTGTTTTCACGTCAGCCCTCTGTTCGCGTGACCCAGATCATGCCCCAGCAAACCGGCACGATCAATGCCAAATGAATGGCCGGTGCTGGCCGTTTAGGCGACCCGCGCCGTTAGAGGATTCCCGCCGCCTCCAGCGCGACACGCGCATTTCCATAGGTCGCGTCCGCGGGCACCTCGAAGGGGATGACCTCCATCACGCCCAGGATTGTTTCAAGTTGGGACGCGAGCCGCCCCGATCCTTATTTTGCGGCGCCGTGACGGACCGTTTACTGGCACGCCTGAACCCTTGTCGCGATCGGTTACAGGTTTGGTGTCGTCATCGTTCGTTCGGCTCATGCCGATCTCAGACAGAATTTCCACTTATCCCCTCTGTTCAGATTGCCCGAGCCAGCTCTCCTCGCTTACCACGTCATGAACATTCACTGGGGTGGCCAAATCCTTAAGGCTATTCTGTTATGAGCGCCGTTCCCGCTTTGCTTGAGGAAGACGCGCATATGATCCCTGCACCGCTGATGCAACTGGTCGAAGTTTATGCCGCTGACGGCCGGGTCACGCCCGATGAGGTGGCCAAGTTGCGGGCAAGCCTATTTCCCGATGGCGTCGTGTCGCGGGCCGAAGCGGACGCCTTGTTTGCGCTCAGCGATCGGGTCGCTGATGACGATCAACATTGGCGCCAAGTATTCGCTGAAGCCATTGCAGATCATTTGATCGACGCCGGAGAGCCGCGCGGCCATGTTTCCGAAGAGGGCGCGGGCTGGTTGGAAAGTCGAATCGCTGCCGATGGCCAGCTCAAGCGCGGCACAGAACTCGAAGTGGTGCTAAAGGTGCTGGAGCGGGCCGAAAGCGCACCCGCGCATCTCGCGAAGCTGGCGCGCGACTATGTCAGCCGCTCGGTGCTGACGCAGGACGACATTATAGGCGGCAACCTGAACCGCGTGCCCGGCCAGATCAAGGCTTGCGAAGTGGCCTTGATCCACCGCGTCCTGCACGCCAGCGCCGCCTGTGGCGGGGTATGGGTGACGCGCGAAGAGGCCGAGTGGCTGTTCTGCCTCGATGAAGCGACCGTCGGCTTCGACCATGACCAGGCCTGGCAGGACGTCTTCGTCAAAGGGTTGCTAAATCACCTGTTCGCGCCAGCACCAAACGCGCTGCACGACCGCGACGCCTCACTCAAGCGCGCAGAATGGCTGAATGAGACCGCGGCGCCAAACGCGGGCCGGTCCTGGGCGCGCACGTTCGCTGGCGGTTTGAGCGGCTTTGTCAACCACGTGGTCCAGCCCAATGCGATCGACGCCATGACGGATCATTATGCGGGCCGCGTTGAAGCGGCGGTCGCGGCCGAAGCGTTCGACCTTGCGGAAGCGACGTTCGTTTCGGTCCGCGTGCGCAAAGACGGTAGCCGCAGCCCCAATGAGCAAGCACTGTTGGCGGCGATCAAGGATGCACAGGCGGCGTAAGTTGCAGACAAGCCAGGGTGGACACGGTCTCGCCAGTGAAACGGGAGGAAATTACCTCAACCACGAAACTGGCGCTCTGGCCGAAACGTCGGAAAGCGGCGGACAGCGGAAATCTAACGTCTGATGACGGGCACGGGAGGGCTGAGGTCTCTTGCTGGGATGTCTCGCCGCTGAATCCGCGGGCAGGGGCGCGTTTGGTCTTCCCCGGTTTTGGTAGAGAGCCGATCCCGGGTTAGGCGGCACCTTTGAGAGCGTGGCTCTCGAACTGGATGGGGCTTTTGTAGCCCAGGGCGGAATGCCTTCTTTTGGGGTTATAGAAGCCGTCGATGTAACGGGCAATGGCGCCTTCGGCCTGGTCGCGGGTGCGCCAGACGGTCCGCCAAATCAGCTCCGCCTTGATGGTTTTGAACACGGCTTCGACCATGGAATTGTCGTAGCAATTGCCTTTGCCGCTCATTGATGCGGTGAAGCCGTGGTCGTTCAAGAGCTTCAGATATGCGTCCGAACAATATTGGCTCCCGCGGTCTGAGTGATGCAGAAGATGATGCGACGGCTGGCGCCCGGCGATGTGCGCCTACCCGCGATCAGCACCGTCCATTGCGTGCTGGACCGCCATGGCCTGGTTGCGCGGATCGGTCGGCGGCGTCAACGGGCGCAGGGCACGCCGCTGTCAGGCAGCGGCCAGCCCAACGACCTCTGGTGCGCTGATTTCAAAGGCGAATTCAAATTGGGCGATGGGCGTTATTGCTACCCGCTCACCGTCACCGACCAGGTCAGCCGCTTCATCCTCATGTGCGATGGCCAGACCTCCACCAAAGCCGTCGCCGCCTTGCCGGCCTTTGAGCGCCTGTTCAAAGAACGCGGTCTCCCAAAAGCCATCCGCTCCTTCAACCAGGAGCGGCCACACGAGGCGCTGGGGATGAAGCGTCCCGCCGATCTCTATGCCCCCTCAAACCGGCCCTATCGCGGCCTGCCAGAGGTGGAATACCCCCTGCACGATCGCGACGCGCTGGTCATTATTTGCGGCCGCATCTGCATGCCCAGCCAAGAAAATCAACATTTCCAATTCCCTGGCGGGGCAGCGCCTTGGAATCAAGGAAGGCGACGACGCCATCTGGCTCGTTTCCTTCATGGACTACGACCTCGGCGATATCGATCTGGAGCGGACAACCTTACAACCTCTCGACAACCCGCCGCGCCCGCTTGTGTCACCCATGTGACCGGAACAATTCGTCACCCATGTCTTCGGTATGGACCCCGCTGCAACTGGCGACGCCGGAGGGAGTCGAACCCCCGACCTTGTCCTTAGGACGGACCCGCTCTATCCAGCTGAGCTACGGCGCCGCGAAGAAGGCTGTGTACCGCAGGCGGATGCCGCTTGGCCATAGCCCGGATTTGCCGATTAGGATGCCTCGGCGCGGCGGGCACCTTGCAGCGAAAAGCGGGCCATTTGGCTGGCGCGAAAGCGCACCTGCGGCGTCTGGGATTGCTCGGCCAAGCGCGGCCCGATCTCACAGCGCAGGACATCGCAGGCGTTTTCGCCGCGCGCGTGGAGATCATCGAGCGCCAGCTTGGTGGCCTCGATCTCATCATGTGCCCAAATTTCATAAGAAATACCGCGCACGGCCGATTCCGCCTCGATCGAAAGGAGGATGGACCACACGCGAAGTTCTGGAGCTGCGCTCACTCTGCTTCTCCCGAATCACAACTTGCAATTGAGCGTAACCCGTCTTGGTAACCGGGGAAACTCGGTCGCCAGCCGAGTTCTGCCTTTAGGCGCGCATTGCTCACACGTTTGTTTTCGTCCCAGAATCTTCTGGCCATGGGGCTTAGCAGATCAGCATCAAAGGGGGCTTCGCGCGGGGCGGATAAACCCAGCAGCCCGGCCGCGTAGCGCAGCACGTTTTGCGGGGGGGCTGGGGCATCGTCACAGACGTTATAGATGCGACCCGGCGCGCTGGCGGGGATGGAGCGTGCGAGGGCGTCCGCGAGATCCGCCACATGAATGCGCGAGAAGACTTGCCCCGGCTTGATCCACGAGACCAGATCGGGGGCGCGCACCCGCTCCAGCGGCGAGCGGCCCGGCCCGTATATGCCCGGCAGACGGAACACGCAGGCTGGACGCGGCAGGCCCAGCGCTTGATCCTCAGCGATGACCCGCAGCCGCGCCGCATCGCTTAGCGGGGCCAGCGGTGTGCGTTCGCTCACCCAGCCGCCGCCGCGATCCCCATAAACTCCCGTGCTGGAAAGATAGCCTACCCATCCATGGCGACGCGCGGCGAAGGCCGGCGCGAAGGCGCGCAGCGCGCTATCACCCTGCGCATCAGGCGGGATGGACAGCAAAATGGCGTCCGCTGCTTCCACGGCCTGCTGCAGAGCCGGGCTTGCCTCGCCCGTGAAAGCCAGGATATCCACGCCGGCATGGACTTTTTGGCTGCGCCGTGTGCCAATCACGCGCCAGTGCTGGCGCATCAGCACCTCGGCAAGCGCTGCGGCACTATACCCGAAGCCAAAGCAAAGTAAGGTCTTGTCGCGCATGGTCCGATAGATCAAAGGCGCGTTTTGAGGACGGAGCAAGCCCATGTCGATCGCCGCCGCGCTGTTCCTGGCCTTTGCTCAACTGGCATCTGCCCCTCCCGCCACCGCGCCCGCACCAGCGCCGCGGGTGGAGCAAGATCGCCCCAGCCGCGGCCAGATCGCCGATGCGGCGCGCCTGGAGGCCTGCGATGCGCTGGCGCGCACCAGCCCTGAAAAGGCATACGAAGAGGGGCGCGCCTGGACCGCCGAAAGCCCAGCCTTCGAAGCCAAATATTGTTTGGCCTCGGCTGCCTATGCGCTGAATCGACCCCTGGTGGCCGCCGAGCAGTTTGAGGCGGTGGCGCGCGGCATGGCGGGGCGCGACAAGCCCGGCCAGGCAAAGGCGCAGAGCGATTCCGGCAATGCCTGGCTGATTGCCGGTGATGGTGCCCGCGCTTTGGCCGCGTTCAACCGCGCCTTGGGTTTTGCCCCAGGCGATGGCAATTTGCTGATCGATCGCGCCCGCGCCTTTGCCTATTTGCATGATTGGCGTCACGCCGAAGAGGATCTCAATGCGGCTTTGGCTGTTGAGGGCCAGGATCCCTTGGCGCTGCGCTTGCGCGCGGAAACGCGGTTTCAGCTGGGTGCGCGGACCTTGGCCCTCAAGGATGCCGAAGCGGCCCATGCTATCGATGCCAACGACGTGGAAACCCTGCTGGTGCTGGGCCGGATCAAGGAAGCGATCGCTGGCCGCTGATCGCTGCGCGCGTTCAGCTTGGCGGTTGCAGATTGCGATCGCGCTGGCGGCTCGCGCCCGAAAAATAGTGGCGGCGCAAAGTGCGCATGGCAGGCTTGGGCGCTTGCGCCGCGGCCGTCATCGGGAAGGTATCGATCCCCGCGGCCAGCCCAAGCAGCAGGCGGCGCGCAGCCTCGCATTCCAGCGCGCCATTGCTGCGCCCACCTGCACTGATATTGGTGAGCACGTGCTGGATCTCGAAGCCGGCCAATACCTGAATCGCCGCCGATAGCGCTTCCTCGCCCACGATCGCGCTCAGCTCCGTCAGCTGGGCAACCGACATGACCCCGTGCAAAAGCTGATTGCGCAAATGCTGGCCCCGGTCGCGCTGGCCACCGCACCGGAAGCTGCAAAGGCAGCCGGGTTGGCGGCGATCTTGGCCAGCAGCTTCCAGGCGTCAGCGCGCGGCGCGTCGGGCATCGGCCATCTCCTGGTGCGCGCTATCCAAGATCTGCATGATTTCTTGTGCCACGAGGCGGAAAGGGGCCGCGACGACGTCATCGCTTGGCACCGCGATTTGACCTTGCGAAACGCCGGATAAGCCCCCGCCTTCTTCGATGGCGAGGCAGCTGGGGATCTCCGCGCGCAGCATGCCAAAGCCCGCATCAGCGGCGGCGGCCTCGCTGCGCATCTCGCTGAGCATGATGGCGTGGTGGCTGGTTTCTCGCACCATGTTCGCGACCACCCAGGGCATTTTGGAGCGCGATTGATCGCGATTGTTTTTCCACACCGAGCGACAAAAGGCCTCCAGGCCCAGATTGGAAATGAAATCGGGGATGGTGGGCACCAAGATAAAATCCGACGCGCGCAGCGCCGCCTCCGTCAAGGCGGAAATGCCAGGCGCGGTATCGAACAGCACCAGATCGAAATTGTTGCGCAAGGCCTCGAGCTCGATGGCGAATCTCTCGCCCAGATCAGCTTCGATTTCACGCAGATTGCGTTTCCCCTCGGAAAGAAAATAGATCAGCTCGCGCTCCACCAGCCGCAATTCTGGGCTGGAGGGGATCACCGATAATCTTCGCGCCCCATTGTTTTCGCTCCAGACATCGTACGCAAACTCGAGCAAAGGTCGCTTCATGCTGAATAGCAGGGAGTCTTCCAAAAACGCATCGATGGTTTTGCCACCTTCGATCAATTCGGTGAGGGCAAGATCGCCGCACAACCAGAAGGATGCGTTCGCCTGGGCATCGAGATCAACCAACAACACACGCAGCGGTGGCTGTCCTGGCATCGCATTGGCATAGGCCAAAGACAAGTGAACGGCCAACGTCGTCTTGCCAACGCCACCCTTCATGTTCGCGACGGAAATGATCTTGCCGGGCATGATGCTCTCTTTGTCTGTCTTGAAAACCAGTTAGCGTGCGTTGCCAACCCCGGGATGAAACATTAACCAGATGACGTTCAATGGCCCCGGGCCGCGCCCAAAAAGCGCAAACGCGCATAGGTTGTAGGGAAAGCTTGTTCGCCCGAGTTGAGATGATGAGAGCATAGCGCACAGATCATGGAAAGTTTTACTTGCGATGATTTCCGAAGATTTTGCTAGGTCAGAGCATTTGCTCTCGTTCGGAAGTATAAATCGCGCTGTCGCTGTAATGTTGGGCAAAGCTATCATTTTTTGCTGAGCCGAAGAGAGCTTGTTTAGAGATTTTAACCAATTTGGCCATCATTCGCAAACGCCATTCCGTTCTACGCACAGGTTTTTGGAATTGCCTGGCGCTGTTTTCGATCAAATGGATATAGCCGGATCGTGATGAGGAAATCTGCACGGCCGGAAGAGGAGATGTGTTAATTGCCTGATTCCACGCAATAGACTGAATTATTCAAGCAATTTCGGCGATCCTCTTAAATGATCCGGGCTAATTATCACGGGCCTCATCTTCCAGCATCAGCCTTTGCGTGACCCCGTCTCGCTGGCGCAGGATGCAATCATGCTCCGCGCCAAGCGATTGCGCCAAGGCCGCGGCGCTCTGTGCCGGCCCGCCCGCGCAAGTGCCAAGCAGGACGTCCCCGCGCTCAATATCCAGCTTGCTGACCGTCAGGTTCAGAACCTCAAAGCCGATGCGTGATGCCGCGGCACCGTCTGGGCTCGCCACATTCACAGCCCGCGCGCGTACGTGCAAAGAGCCAAGAGAGAGTTGGAGCGGGCTGGCCGTATCGGCCGCTGCAGCCGGCAGCGCAGTGTGGGGTGCCGGCACAAGCCTTTGCAAAGGGGCGCTTGGCAAAGCCAGCGGCACGGGGCTATCGACTGGCACCATGGGAGGCAAGGGCGCTATCGGCAGCCTAGCAACACGGGGCGTGGACTGAGACGCTGTCGCCGGTGGGTGTTTCCACGTCAGCGACAGCCCCCACAGACCGCCGCCCGTGATCAATGCTGAGCCAGCGCCGATCGCGAAGAGCCAAGCGGTCACGAATTTCGGGTTGCGCTCAACAGGCGCGGGAAAGCTGGCATTGCGCGTCGCATGGTCGGGCCGAATTCTGCCGGCGCGCAAAACGCGCCGTGCGGCCCCGCGCTCCTGCGCGGTATCAAAGGAAGGGGCATTTTCCAAAGCCAGCGCCCGATAACCATCATATCGCAATCGGTAATGACCGCGACCCCAAGGCAGTCTATCATGGGTGCGGTGTCGGGGTCCAATTCTATGGAGGGGCGCATGTCCACAATACATAAGCACGTATGGGCCATGGCGAGCACGGCGCTGTTGAGCTTGCTTGGAATTGGCGCAGCCAGCGCCGCCGAGCCGCAGCGCCAATTTGGGGTGATCGAGATCGGGGGATCGGGCGTAAAGGCCACGATAGTGGAATTTGTCACCCCCGCGCGCGATAGCACTGCCTTTGGCCTTGATCTCAAAGTTGTGCGGCGCTTTCCCATCAAGAATGTGGACCCGGCCTTTGCTGAGAACGTGCCCAAGGTTGCTGCGGAAATCGACGCGCTCATTGCCGATCTCAAGGCGCGCTATGATTTGGATCCGCTGCATATCTACATCACGGCCGCTAGTGGCTTGAACATGGACGGTAAGGGCACGGCGCTGAGGCTCGCGGTGGATGCAGCGGCAGCGGGCAGGGCCGGGGCTTTGTCTTTCGTTTCGCCCGCCGAACAAGCCCAATTTGGCTTTAACGGCGTGGTGAATTGCCAGCGTTTGGCGCATCGGCGCCAGCAGACCCTGTTCATCGACGTTGGCAGTTCGGAAATCGTGGCCGCCGCGGCAGGCCCGCGCACCGGTGCCTGCGGCAGCGAGAGCATCTCGGCGCTCACCTTCGGTTTTGGCGTCAAGACCGGCGCGCGCTTGCTCGGTCAGCAGGGTGGCGTGCCTGATGCGCCCCCGCCCGCGGACACGGTCGATGCGATGGTCAAACACGCATTAGAAGCCTCCCCGTCGCGCGCCTTGAGCCGCGGGCGCGTCTATTGGGGCGGTGGGATCGTCTGGACGGTGGCCACCATGCTGCATCCTGAGGATGGCAGCGGCTATGTGCGCTTGCAACCGGACGATTTCGCGCGGATCGGCGCGCAATTGCGGGCCGATGCCTCGTGTTTGACAGATCCAGTGATGGCCCTACGGGCCGATCCGGAATGTGGGATTGTCGACGTCAATTTTTCCACGGTGCGCGACGTTGATCAACGCGTGCGGGTGGCGGCTGATCACCGCGAGATCGTCACCAGCATTTATACGCGCGAGCAGATGAAGACCGGGATCGACATCCTGCTGGCGCTCACCAAACAATTGGAGCTGACCAACAGCGAAGTATTTTTCGCGCGGCCATCCTTAAATGCCTGGACCATGGGCTATCTCTTGGCTCAGGAAAGCGGCCTGGACCTCGGGCATCCCATCAGCCCGGCGCAGCCATGATCGGATCGGGCGCAGAGAGGGAGATGCATGGCCACGGATCTTGACCTGGCGGCGCAGCCGCGTCCGGGAGACTTGCGCGCGCGGATGCGCGGTGTGGTGGAGTCCGATTGGTTCACGCGCGCCATCCTTGGCGTGATTTTGCTCAATGCGCTGCTGCTTGGCCTTGATGCGGATGTGCGCGGGCACGCCGATTTCGGCGCGCTGATCAGCGTGTTCGATTCGCTCGTGACCGGCGTTTTTGTGCTGGAGCTTGGCCTCAAGCTGTTTGTCTTTCGGGAGAAATTTTTCCGCTCGGGCTGGAATTTCTTTGATCTCGCAGTCGTGCTGATTTCCCTGGTGCCAGACGCGGGTGCCTTTCTCGTGCTGCGAGCCTTGCGGGTGTTTCGGGTCTTTCGGGTGTTTTCCGTATTGCCGGCGCTGCGGCGGGTTATCGATGCGCTGCTGAAGGCCATCCCTGGCATGGGTGCCATCCTGGCCGTGCTCATCGTGCTGTTTTACGTGATGGCGGTGATGGCCACGACGTTGTTTTCCAGCGATACACGCGCGCCGATGCAGGAAATGTTTGGCTCGGTGTCGGCTTCGGCTTTCACCTTGTTTCAGATCATGACGCTGGATGGCTGGAGCTCAGAGGTGGTGCGCGTGGTCATGTCCCGCCACCCATGGGCATGGGCGTTTTTCATTCCCTTCATCGTCATCACCAGCTTTGCAGTGCTCAATTTGTTCATCGCCGTGATCGTGCAATCCCTGCAAGAAGAACACGAAGAGCACCTCAAGGCCGTGGCTGCCGAAGAAGCGGCGGAGCGCGCGGCGCTGGAAGGACCCAGCGAGACCGTGCCGCTTGATCCCGACCAAGAGCGCGGGGCGCTTTTGGCGCATGTCCAGGCGCTACGTGCCGAAATGGCCCAGCTGAGCCAGGCCTTGCGCGAATCCAGTCTGGCCCGCCGCTAGAGCGGATCCCGATTTGACCTATCTCAGGTCAAATCGGGTGAATCCGCTCTACACTCAGTGATTAGAGCCGTTTTCGTCCGAAAACCGCGTCACACTTTTCGGGAACGGGTCTAGCCGGGCTAGGCCCGCGCCGCACCGAGCTGGCGGCCCAAGGCCGCGCAGGCCGCTTCCACAATGCCTTCGGCATCCAGCTTGGCGGTGGAATACATCACTTCGGGCTTATCGTGATCCTGGAAGATATCCGGCAGCATGAGCGTGCGGATTTTCAAGCCGCGATCCAGCAGGCCGTCAGCAGCCAGGAAATGCAGCACGAAGGCCCCAAATCCGCCCATCGAGCCTTCTTCGATCGTCAGCACCACTTCGTGCTCCCGCGCCAGGCGCCGGATCAAATCCTCGTCGAGTGGCTTGGCAAAGCGCGCATCCGCCAGCGTGGTGGACAGGCCCATGGCGGCCAAGCGATCCGCCGCTTTGTAGCATTCGCCGAGGCGCGCGCCAAAATTGATCAGTGCCACCGTGGTGCCTTCGCGCAGAATGCGACCTTTGCCGATTTCCAGCGGCAAAATCACGTCCGGGATGGCCACGCCGAGGGCCTCACCGCGCGGATACCGCACGGCCGATGGCCGGTCATCGATGGCGGCGCAGGTGGCGACCATGCGCGCCAAATCCGCTTCATCGCCCGCGGCCATCACCACAAAGCCGGGCAATGCCCCCAGATAGCCGACATCGAAGGAGCCGGCATGAGTCGGGCCATCAGCGCCCACCAGCCCGGCCCGATCGATCGCGAAGCGCACCGGAAGGCCTTGGATGGCCACATCATGCACCACCTGGTCATAGCCACGCTGCAAAAAAGTGGAATAAATTGCCGCAAATGGCTTCATACCATCGGCAGCTAGGCCGGCCGCGAAGGTCACGGCGTGTTGTTCGGCGATGCCGACATCAAAACTCCGCTCCGGGAAGCGCTTGGCGAAGATATCGATGCTCGTGCCGGAGGGCATGGCCGCGGTGATGCCGACGATTTTATCGTCTTTCTCCGCCAGCTTGACCAAGGTCTCGCCGAACACCTTTTGATAGGCGGGCGCGCCCGGCTTGCTCTTGGCCTGTTCGCCGGTGACGACGTTGAATTTGGTGACGCCGTGATACTTATCCGCGGCCGCCTCAGCCGGGGCATAACCCTTGCCCTTTTGCGTCTTGATATGAACGAGCACGGGCTCATTCATTTCTTTGGCATTGCGCAAAACCGGCAACAGCGTCGCCAGATCATGCCCATCAACCGGGCCGACATAATAAAAGCCCAGCTCCTCGAAAAAGGTGCCGCCAGTCACCATGCCGCGGGCATATTCTTCGGCCTTCTTGGCGGCTTCGCGCATAGGATCGGGAAGGGCCCCGGCCACTTTTTTGCCGATCTTGCGCAGCGCCTGATAGGCACCGCCAGACACCAAACGGGCCAGATAATTGCTCATGCCCCCCACGGGCGGGGCGATCGACATTTCGTTGTCATTGAGGATGACGATCAGGCGCTTGGTGGTTTCCGCGGCATTGTTCATCGCCTCATAGGCCATGCCGGCGGACATCGAACCGTCGCCGATCACGGCGATGACGTGGTTGTTGCGCCCCTGGAGGTCGCGGCCAACGGCAAAGCCAACGCCGGCGGAAATCGAGGTGGCGGCGTGCGCCGCCCCGAACGGATCATAGCGGCTCTCGGCGCGCTTGGTGAAACCAGAGAGGCCGCCCCCTTGGCGCAAAGTGCGGATGCGATCGCGGCGCTCCGTCAGGATCTTGTGGGGGTAAGCCTGATGCCCGACATCCCAGATCACGATATCGTCAGGGGTGTTAAATACGGTGTGCAGCGCCACCGTCAATTCCACCACGGCCAGCCCCGAGCCCAAATGCCCGCCAGTTACGCTGACGGCATCGATCATCTCTGAACGAAGCTCATCGGAGAGCTGACGCAGCTTGGATTCCTCCAAAGCGCGCAGATCCGCTGGGTTTTTCACCGTATCGAGCAGCGGGGTGGCAACAGTCATTATATTTCCAATCGATCAATTTTTTCGAAGTTAGCGTTCTCTTTAGCTGCCTGCGAGCACGAAATCGACAGCTTCTCTCAGGAGTCTAGCCTTCGGCCCGAATATTGCCAAATGGCGTTGCGCTTGAGCCGCAAGTACCAGCATCCGCGCGCGCGCACCCTCTTCGCCAAACAAGGTGACGTAATTCACTTTTGGTCGTTGCGGGCGCCCGCGTTCTGGCCGGCTGAGCTCATCTTCCATGCCGTCGCGATCCATCAAATCGTCGGCGAGTTGGAAGGCCAGGCCCAGATCATGGCCAAAGCGGTTGAGGGATTGGCGCGCGTCTTCGCTCGCGGCCCCGGCCAGCGCCCCCGCCTCCAACGCAAAGCAGATCAGCGAGCCGGTTTTCAGCCGGTTCATCCGCGCCACCGCCGCGCTGTCTTCGCCGATTTCCGGGCCCATCATGTCCAGCATCTGGCCGGCGGCGAGGCCCATGGGGCCGCAGGCCTTGGCCAGCAAGGTCGTCAGCAAACAGCGCATTTGCGGATCGGGGTGGGTGTTGATATCGGCCAGGATTTCGAAGGCGAAAGCCAGCAACGCATCGCCAGCCAGCAGAGCCGTCGGTTCATCGAATTGGCGGTGCACGCTGGGCTGGCCGCGCCGGTGATCATCATCATCCATCAGCGGCAAATCATCGTGGATCAGCGAATAGGTGTGGACACATTCCACCGCCGTGGCCACGCGCAGCAAGGTGGTCTCGTCGGCATCGAACAAATGCCCCGCTTCCAGGCACAAAAATGGCCGGACACGGCGCCCTCCGGCCAAAGCGGCGTAGCGCATGGCGCTCAATAGGCGCTGTTCGGGCCCGCTGCAGCGCGGCAGCAAGGCATCGAGCGCCACCGTGATACGGTCCGCGGTTTCGCGAAGGCGTTGTTCAATATGCATCAACGCCCCTTAACCTCTTGGAAATAGCCATGTTTCGCCAAGCGCTTAGATCGGCCGCTGGTTCAAGTGCCGCACCCCCGTGCGCCCCCGCGGCGATCATGCCGCA
>JAKFWI010000228.1 GCA_021731965.1 Hyphomonadaceae bacterium
GGCCTGGCTGACGGGCGGCGGGGCCGGGGGCGCGGCGTGGGCGCTTGTCCCAGCCGCGCAGCAAACGGCGGCAAGCAGAAGGAGGGTGCGCATGGCCTTGCCTTTGTCTCGATGCAAGCGGGCTAGCTTGGAGTATCGCCCAAAACTGCGGCAGCTTTTCGATGGAGTTAGCGCGGCGGCATGCGGATGGCCCCATCGAGGCGCACGCATTCCCCGTTGAAATAGGGATTGCGCAGCATTTCCAGGGCCAGCGAGGCAAATTCCGGCGGATCCCCCAAGCGGGGCGGGAAGGGCACCGAGGCCCCCAAAGCGGCCTTCACCGCTTCGGGCGCGGCATTCATCAGCGGCGTGTTGAAAATGCCCGGCAAGATGGTGTTGACGCGAATGCCCTCAGCGGAAAGATCGCGCGCGATGGGCAATGTCATGCCCACCACGCCGCCCTTGGAGGCGGAATACGCAGCCTGGCCGATTTGGCCATCTTGGGCCGCCACCGAGGCGGTGTTGACGATGGCCCCGCGCTCTCCCCCATCCAGCGGCTCAAGGCGCAGCATTCCGGCCGCCGATTTGGCAATGCACCGGAAGGTGCCGATCAGATTGATCTGGATGATGATTTCGAAATGGCTGAGGGGGAAATGCTTTGGCTCCCCCGTGGTTTTGTCGCGGCTGGCGGTTTTGATGGCATTGCCCGTGCCGGCGCAATTGACGAGAACGCGCTCTTGGCCATGCGCGGCGCGGGCCTTTTCAAAGCCGGCATCGACGCTGGCCTCGCTGGTCACATCGACTTCGCAGGCGATGCCCCCAATGGCCTGGGCCACCGCGCTGGCCGCGTCCAGATTGCGATCAAAAATGGCCACGCGCACGCCATGCGCCGCGAGGGCGCGGGCGCTGGCTTCGCCGAGGCCGGACGCCCCCCCGGTGACGATGGCGGAAATCGAGGCATTCAATTGCATGGGTTTGGCCTTTTTGAATTTGCCCCATTCTGCCCAATTCCGGTGGGCAAGCGCAAGCGCACGGGTTCATTCCACGACGGGCGGCTTAAGCGGTGCGCGCATATTGCTTTCGCGCCAGGTGATATAGAGTGTCGAGCCGATGACGATGCCCGCGCCCAAAAGGCTGGCAGGATCTGGCTGTTCCGCGAACAGCACAAAGCCCATCACCATGGCCAAAGGCAAACGCACATAATCGATGAGGCCGAGCAACGAGGCCTCGCCCGTGCCCAGAGCGCGCACATAGCAGCTTTGCGCGGCAAGACCGAACACGCCCAACAGGATGAGCAGCAACAAATCCAGCCAGCCAGGCTGGATCCAGCCGAAGAATGCGAAGGGCGCGCCGGCCAAGGTGGTGAAGCCGTTGGTCCATAACACGAGCGTCAAGGTGGAATGATCGCGGGTGAGATCCTTGACGGTGACGATGGCGAGGCCAAAGAAAAAGGCCGCCGCCAGCGCCATCAGGCTGGCCAGGGAAAAGGTGGCGCTTTCGGGCCGCGTCATGATCAATACGCCGACAAAGCCGATGCCCACCGCCGCCCAGCGCCGCCAGCCCACCGGTTCTTTCAGCATCAAGGCCGCCAAGGCCACCACGAATAAAGTGCGCGAAAAGGATAAGGCCTGCGCCTGCGCCAAGGGCAAATGCGCGAAGGCATAAAAGCTGGCGAAAAAACCCAAAGTGGAAAACAGGCAGCGCAGCAGCACCTGAACCGGGCGCTTGACCGCCCAGGCCTTGGCCCCGCCCATGAGCGCCACCGGGGTCAAGACGGCGAAGCCCGCCGCAGCCCGGAAAAACACCATTTGCGATTCGGCAAAGCCGTGCTGGGCCAGCACTTTCAGCAAGGCGGCCATAAAGGTGAAGCAGATGGCGGAGGCCAGCATCCACAGCGCGCCGCGCGCATTGCCCGACCAGGCAAGCGGGGTGCGCGGCTTCATGACATACGCATCAGGGCCGCCGGCCCATTTGGGCGATTTGCTCCGCGGTGAGATCGAACAGGCGGCCCATTACGCCGGGGTCTGATGGATCCCAGCTGTGGCGCGGGCCGGTTAGCATTGCGCCGTCCACCAAGATGTGGGCACCGGAGACGAAGCGGGCCTCGTCGCTGGCCAAATAGAGCACCGCATTGGCGATATCTTCCGGCGCATTGCCCTTGAGCGGCTGGGCGCTACCGGCGCGCATGGCCACCATGGCGGCCATCTGATCGGCTTGCTCACGCGAGGCACCCATGGCGGTGCCGAAAATGGAGGTGGCGATCAGCCCAGGACACACGGCATTGACGCGGATGGCGTGGCGGCCAAGCTCGGCGGCGGCCAGTTTGGTGGCGTGCAGCACCGCGCCCTTGGCCACCGAATACGAGAACGGGGCCCAGCCAGCGCTGAAAGCCGCCACCGAGGCGGTGTTGATGATCGCGCCGCCGCCGCGCGCCAGCATGAAAGGCACGGCATGGCGCATGCCGCATATGACTGAGCGCAACAGCAAAGCCAGGGTGGCATCGAAGCCGGCGATGTCCAGTTCTTCCAAAGGGGCGATCGCGCCCACCGCGCCGGCATTGTTGAACAAGATATCCAGGCCGCCATACTCGGTGCTGGCGCGTGCCAGCAATTCCTTGATGGCCTCTTCTTGCGTCACATCACAGTTTTGATAAACGAGCTGCCCGTCAAAGCGTGTTTGCAAAGCCGCGCCCTTGGCATCTTGCACATCGCCGGCCACCACTTTGGCCCCTTCGGCGATAAAGCGCTCGGTGCTGGCCAGGCCGATGCCAGAAGCGGCACCGGTGATGACGGCGATCTTGCCCTCTAAACGCTTTGTCATCTCAGCCTCCAATCGTCACAACGAGCTTGCCTTGGGCTTTGCGATCGCTCAGCGCGCGGATCGCTTCGGCACCGCGCTCCAAGGGATAGGTGGCGCTGATGCGTGGGCGGATCTTCCCGCAGCCATAGAGAGAGAACAGCTCAGCGATGTTTTCGGCATTGCCGGCGGGATCGCGCGCCACGAAGGCCCCCCAAAACACCCCAACAATCTGGCAGCTTTTCAGCAAAGTGAGATTGAGCGGAATTTTCGGAATGCCGGCCGGGAAGCCGATCACCAGATAACGCCCTTCCCAATTGATGGCCCGCAAGGCCGGCTCTGCGTAATCGCCGCCCACCGCATCATAAATGACATCCGCGCCGCCGGAGCAGGCCTGCTTCAGCTGCTCGGACAATTGGCGCTGCGCATCCTTATCCAAGGGCCCGGTGGGATAGATGATGCCGCCATCGGCACCGCAAGATTTGGCAAATTGGAGCTTGTCTTCGCTGGACACGGCGGCGATCACGCGCGCGCCCATGGCCTTGCCCAATTCCACCGCCGCGATGCCCACCCCGCCTGCCGCGCCGAGCACCAAGAGGGTTTCGCCGGGGGTCAAGCGCGCCCGGTTTTTCAGGGCGTAATGGGATGTGCCATAGGTCATCAAAAAGGCGGCGGCCTCTGTGAAGGGCATGGCATCGGGAATGGCAATGCAGCGCTGCGCCGGCACCGCCACCTCCTCGGCCAAGCCGCCCCAGCCGGTCGAGGCCAGCACCCGCTGGCCCACGCTGAAGCCCGTCACGCCAGCGCCCACGGCCTTGATATGGCCCGCCAATTCCCCGCCCGGCGCGAACGGCCTGCCGGGCTTAAACTGATATTTATCCTCAATAATCAGCACGTCAGGAAAATTCATGCCGACGGCGCGCACCGTGATCAGCACTTCGCCAGGGCCGGCCTCTGGCGAGGCGATTTCCGAAAGGACGAGCGATTCTGGCCCTCCAACCTGTGTGCTGAGCAGCGCCTTCATCCCGGTGTCCTTGTCTAGAAGCGTTTAGGCGTGCAGCGTAGCGCCGCGTCATCGGGAAGGAAAGCAGATGTCGAACTGGGCGTTGGCCTTGCACGGTGGGGCCGGGCCCTTGCGCGCCGCCAGCTATGCGCGCGAGGAGGCCTATTTGGCGGACTTGTTGAAGCAAGGGGCGCAAGCGCTCAACGCCGGCGAGGCGTCACTCGATGTGGCGGTGCGTTTGGTGGCGGCCCTGGAGGCCAGCGGCCATCACATTGCCGGCAAGGGTGCCGCGGCCAATGCCGATGGGGAATATGAACTCGATGCCGCCGTCATGGACGGGGCCGCCCGCAAAGCTGGGGCCGTGGCCGCTCTGCGGGGGTTTTTGTCACCGATTGCGGTGGCGCGCGCGGTGATGGATTGCACGCCGCATGTCTTGCTGGTGGGGCTTGGGGCAGAGGCTTTCGCGGCCGCTCAAGGCTGCGAGCGGGTGGGGGATCCGGCCAGCTATTATCAACCGATCATCACGCGCCCCGTTGCCCCAGGGGAGTTGGCGCATGGCACGGTAGGGGCCGTAGTGCGTGACAACGCCGGGCGGCTGGCCTGCGCCACCTCGACCGGGGGCCTGCTCAACAAAACGCCGGGCCGGGTGGGCGATACGCCCATCATTGGGGCCGGCATATGGGCTGACGAACGCGTCGCGGTGTGCTGCACTGGCCAAGGCGAGATGTTTTTGCGCGCCAATGTCGCCGCTGATGTCAGCGCACGCATGGCCTATGGCGGGCAAAGCGTGCACGCCGCCGCCGCCGGGGCGCTGGCCGATATGGCCGCTTTGGGCGGGGATGGCGGGCTGATCGCCGTCGATGCCGCAGGCAACATCACGATGCCGTTTGTCTCGGAAGGCATGAAGCGGGGCTGCATTACCCAGGCCGGGCGGTTTGAGGTCAAGACCGTGCGCTGAATGGGCGCGCTTTGATAAAGCTGATTGGCGTATTGGGTTGCAGCACGGCGCAAGTCAGCGGCCCGCCATAGACGGCCCCAGTATCCACATTCAGCCGCTGGCCGCGCTGATCGGGCAAAAAATCCTGCGTCGGCGTGTGGCCGTGGATCACGAACAGGCCTTCCAGCTCGCGCCGCTTGGGCCAGCGCCGCGGATCGAAGAATTTCTCCGAGCGGGTCCACAGCAATATCTCTTCATCGCAGCGCGGCCAGGTGGCGGGATCAATGCCGGCATGCACGCAAAGCCAGCCCAGAGCCGGGTTTTCCCAATAATAAGGCAACGCATCGAGCCATTTTTGGTGCGCTTCGTCGATGCAAGTGCGCCAATCGGCGCGCCGGCCGTTGACGCGTTCATAGGAGGAGAGCGTCTCAGCCCCGCCATTGCGCAGCCAGAAGGATTCCTCCTCCGCGTCGTCACTGGCCAAAGCGTTCAGCAGCATTTGCTCGTGATTGCCGCGCAGGCACACCACTTCCAGCAAAGGCGGCGGCGCGCTTTGCAGGCGTATGACGGCGGCAACCACCGCCCGGCTATCAGGACCACGATCAATCAAATCGCCCAAATGTACGAGATCGGCCGGGCCGCCGGCCGCCTGATGGTGCGCTAAGATGGCTTCGTGCAGGCTTTCAAGGCGCGCAGCTTCGCCATGCACATCGCCGATAACATAGAGGCGATCGTCAGCCATGCGAGCCCCGTGGCCGCAATGTCCAGCCGCTGGCGCGCACCGCCTGCAGGCTGAATACCGCCAGGCCCAGCCAAATCAGCACGAAGCTCGCGGCATAAAGCGGCGTGAGGGGCTCTCCTAAGGCTAAGCCAACACAAAACTGCATGGTAGGGGCAAGATACTGCATGAAACCCAGCGTGGCGAGGGTCAAGCGCTTTGCGCCGAAAGCAAACAAAACCAAGGGTGTGGCCGTTACAGCGCCCGCGCTGGCGATCAGCGCGCGCAAAGACCAGCCCGCGGTCTCGAAGGCCAAAGGCGCGGCATTGGCAAAATGCTGCAGCGTTAGAATGGCCAAAGGGGCCAACAGCACGGTCTCGACAAACAGGCCCACGGCGGGCGGTGCCGGGGCTTGCCGGCGCACCAGAGTGTAAATTCCCCAGGAGAAAGCCAAAGTCAGGGTGATCCACGGCAGTGAGCCGACGCCAAGCGCTTGCAAGGCCACGCCAGCACCCGCCAGCGCCACCGCCACGCCTTGGTAAACATTGAGGCGCTCACGCAAAACCAGCACGCCCAGCATCACATTGATCAAGGGATTGAGGAAATAGCCCAGGCTGGCTTGCAGGACATGCCCCTGCTGCACGGCCCAGACGTAAACCCCCCAATTGGTCGCCACCAGCATAGCGCTCAGCGCCAAAGTGGCCAACAATTTGGGCTGCAGCACAAGGCGCAAGCTGGCCTGCTCACGCATGATCCAGACGCCGAGGCCCGCCGCTGGCACGGTGAACAGAATGCGCCAAGCCAGCAGCTCAAATACCGGCACCGCGTGCAGCAAGCGCAGATAAAGCGGCATCAGGCCCCAGCAGAGCGCGGCACCGAGCACCGCCAACAGGCCATTGCGCACCGAGGGGTTGATCGGGGCCATGAGCAGAAATCCAAAAACAAAGGAGAGAGGCCGAAGGGTTAACACCTTGATCGCCGCTGAGCCATGGCCGGCAATGCGTCGCCACGCGTATTTGCTTCAGCTGGGGCGAAGCGTGGGCGCGCGCGTTCATGAGCGGCCTTGCCCAGGGCAAAATTGCACCTTAGACCGATTTGGGAAACGCGTCCTTGTCCGAAACAATTTACGGCAAGCGGGCATAGCTCAATGGTAGAGCTCTAGTCTTCCAAACTAGTGACGAGGGTTCGATTCCCTCTGCCCGCTCCAGCGTCAAAGTTCACGCGGCCGTGGCCGTGAAACGCGCACTTCCCGCCCAGGTTAGCCGCCAGCGCGCCCCGGGGCGCACATTCTGCACAAGGTGCGGCTGGAAGGCCACAAGGCAGGTGCCCGGTGGCCGGCGCACGGATGGATAGACGATCCCGCGTGATTGCTGGGCGCGCAGGCTACGCGCCAGCGCCTGCCCCGCGCGATAGGCTGTCGCGGGGTCGCGCCCAAGAAAATCCGCCGCGCCATCCATGCCCCGCACATCATGAAAATCGCCAATAAAGGCAGCCAGCAGGACCTGATAGACGGCTTCGTCCTTGAAAGTCTTGATCCGCTCAAGTTCGCGGGTGCGGTGATAGCCGATTTCCTCGATGGCGGTGAGATCGTCAAAGGCGCAATACCAGGCCCCCCGGCCAGCATCATTGAAGCGGTTTCCCTCTGGCCGGGTATAGGCAAAGGCGGCGTTGACGTAGGTCTGGCCAAAGGCGTTGAACATCAATTCGCGCGCTTCCAGATCGCTTAAGCCCGCGTTTTCAGCACGCAATCTCTGATTGGTCAGGCCCTCGAAGGCGGAGAGAATAGCCAATTCCTCATCGGTATCGATCAGTGGCTTTAGCACCGGCGGCTTGTAATAGGCGCTGGGCAGCAATCTGACGGTGTCGGTCTGGTGCACGGCGCATAAAGGTGGCGTCACAGCCCGCCTCTGAGCGCGTCCACGTAATTTCGGGTGGCCAGGATTGCTGGCAGGCCACCTTCGCGCATGTAATCCAGCGGGGATTGCCCCCGAAAGGGCGGCCCAGAATTGGACAGGCCCACCCATTGATCCGCGAGCGCGTCACTGAAATAGAGGTGGAGGCCCTTATAGAGGCCAGTGAGTGCGCTCAGGCGCAGAGTCTGATCCTGGTTGAAATCGCCTGTCCAGTTGGCCGCTTTCATGCGCGCCCAGGTCCGCGCGCTGACTCCAGCCAGCTCCGCGGCGTGGTCATTCTTGAGGGACCAGGCGGCGGCGATGCGGGAGACGGCTTTGGTCACCGTCGCTGTGACAATGCTGGCGTCGGCCAGCTTACCGCTCTCTCTCGCCAACGAATACGCCCGCGCCATTGAGTTTTCCAGTACTGCCACGTGGCGATAATATACGTGTCATTTGGCAAAGTTCAAGTTCGATGCCCTGACCTGTTGGCGACCCCCGCGCCGTGCCACGCAACCGGGCGCACGCGCGCGCGCCGCTCTTGCGCCTGGCGCGGGGCAGGTCGGCATATTGTGTCCGGCGGGGAAGTGGGCTTCAAAGGGCGCAAGCGTTGCAACGCCGGAGCATGATCCGATCAGATAGTCTGGTTCGATCGGTGAATCGTGTTCTTATTCAAGAGTATAGGCATCCATTCTGGGCCCAGGCGCCGCTGCTTGACCCGATGATGCGTTAGCTGGAAAGAGGCCCATGTCCATCCTCGTTGACTCCCAAACCCGCGTGATCTGCCAAGGCTTTACGGGGAAGAACGGCACCTTCCATTCCGAGCAGGCGATCGCCTATGGCACGCGGATGGTTGGCGGGGTTTCCCCCGGCAAAGGGGGCCAAACGCATTTGGGCCTGCCGGTGTTCAACACGGTGCAAGAGGCGCGCGCCGCCACCCAATGCGATGCCAGCGTCATCTATGTGCCGGCACCGGGCGCGCCGGACGCGATTTTGGAGGCGATCGCCGCTGAAGTGCCCCTGATCATTTGCATCACCGAGGGCATCGCCGTGCTGGACATGGTGCGCGTCAAAGACGCACTGAAAGGCTCGAAATCACGGCTGATCGGGCCCAATTGCCCCGGCGTGATGACAGCTGGCGAATGCAAGATCGGCATCATGCCCGGCAACATCTTTCAGCGCGGTCGGGTGGGCATCGTCTCACGCTCTGGCACCTTGACCTATGAAGCAGTGTTTCAAACCACCAATGAGGGCCTTGGCCAAACCAGCGCCGTGGGCATTGGGGGCGATCCGGTCAAGGGCACCGAGTTTATCGATGTGCTCGATCTGTTTTTGAAAGATCCCGAAACCGAGGCCATCATCATGATCGGCGAAATCGGCGGTGCGGCGGAGGAAGAAGCAGCAGCCTTTATCCAATCTCACCCGATCAAAAAGCCCATGGTGGGCTTCATCGCCGGGCGCACCGCCCCGCCGGGGCGGCGCATGGGGCATGCGGGCGCGATCATCTCGGGCGGCAAGGGCGATGCCGCCAGCAAAATCGCGGCCATGGAGGCGGCGGGCATTCGCATCGCGCCGCATCCGGCCGCTTTGGGCCGCACCATGCGGGAATTGCTGGCGATATGACCTCTACGCCTCGACGGTATTCATCGCCTCTTCGAGTTGGGCGAAGGAGGGCTGCATGTCGCTGGGTACGATGCCGCGGCCGATCTCCACCGCCACCTGGGCAGCGTTGCCGTGCAGATACGCGACCATCACGTCCTTGATGATGCGGTAAA
Organism: Hyphomonadaceae bacterium; assembly: GCA_021731965.1. GTDB lineage: Bacteria > Pseudomonadota > Alphaproteobacteria > Caulobacterales > Aquidulcibacteraceae. The sequence continues at coordinate 9,101 of JAKFWI010000228.1, forward strand.
ACGTGCCGTCTTGCTCATTGACCGCGCCGATACGGCTGGCCATCGGCCCCACGATCCCATAGGCCAAAAACACGCCCAAAAAGGTGCCAACCAGCGCCGAGCCGATCAAAAGGCCAAGCTTTTCAGGAGGCTCGGTGATGGCACCCATGGTTTTGATAATGCCCAAAACGGCCGCGACAATGCCCAGCGCCGGCAAGGCATCAGCCATGCCCTGCAAAGCATGCGCGGGGCCTTGCGTCTCGTGATGATGCTTTTCGATTTGCTGTTCCATGGCCGTTTCGATCTGGTGCGGATCATCCAGGTTCATCGTGGTCATACGAAAGGTATCGCAAATGAAATCCACCGCGAAATGATCCTTCATGATCCGCGGATACTTCTCGAAAATCTTGCTTTCTTTTGGGTTTTCGATATGGCTTTCCAAGGCAACTACACCCTTGGCCTTCGCCAGCTTGGTTAAGGCAAACAACAAAGCCAGCAAATCCTGGTAATCGGAGCGCTTCCATTTCGCGCCAGCCATGACTTTGGCAAACTCACCCGGCAGCTTCATCGTGGTCTTACTGTCATTGCCAATCAACAGCGCTCCGAGGGCGGCACCGCCAATCATCATCATTTCAAACGGCAAGGAATGTAGGATCACATCGAAATGACCGCCGGCCAGCGTGAAGCCGCCGAAAACCATGCCAAACAAGCAGACGATGCCGATGATTTGAAACATTGCGATGGACCTGGAAAAACCAATGAAGCCCCTATAAACCGGGTTTAGCTTAAGGCCGGGTTTCATTTGCCGGCGCAAACGTCACGCGATCATGCCAAAACCGAATTATCTTTCTGCGCACACGCTTGTGATGCGCTGGCGCGACGGGCGTGCCTTCGCGTTGACGTTCGCGGCGCTGTTCGTGGTGGGCTTTGGCAATTCCATGCTGTTGGCCGTGCTGCCGCCGATCGCGCGGGCCATTGCTTTGCCGGATCGCTTTGTCGGGGCGGTGTTTTCCGTGTCTGCTTTGCTGTGGGTGCTGACCAGCCCGCACTGGGGCCGCTTGAGCGATCGGGTGGGGCGCAGGCCCATTATCGCGCTTGGGCTATGGGCGTTTGCGCTGTCCATGGGCTTGTTTGCCTTGGTGGCGGCGGGCGGGGTGGCTGGGCTGTACGGGCCGACGCTGTGCTTTTTCGGCATGGCGGCGGCGCGCGCGGTGTTTGGCGGTTTTGGGTCCGCGACTGCACCAGCCGCGCAAGCTTATGTCGCCGATACCTCCGCGCCGCATCTGCGCTTGCGCCAGCTTGGGGCGCTGACTTCGGCTTTTGCGTTGGGCTCGGCTATCGGGCCAGCCTTTTGTGCGGCCTTGGCGGCACGCTTTGGCTTGATCGCGCCCATCGGGTTCACCACCGGCTTGGCGGTTCTAGCGGGGCTGGCGTTGCATTTTTTGTTACCCAAGCCGGCGGTGCCGGCCGTTTCGCCGCGGGGCGGCGGGGAGGTGGCGGCCCAAGCGCGCAGCGGTGCCCTGCGCCTGGCCTTGGATCCGCGGGTGCGGTCCTATTTGGTCTATGGGGCGGGGATGTCTTTGGCGGTGGCGGTGCTGGCGCAAACCTTCGCCTTTTATACCCTCGACAAACTGGGCGTTTCCGGCCCGCAGGGCGTGGCGCGGGCTGCTGCCGGCTTTAGCTCCGGCGCAGCGGCGCTGTTGGTGACACAATTGCTGATCTTGCCGCGCGTCCGCATGAGCACCCAGGCGCTGATGGTGCTTGGTGCGCTGCTGGCGTGCACCAGCGTGGGCATGCAGATCGCCGCGCATGATCTCTATGGGCTGATGGCGGCGCAGGCCGTGCAGGGCTTGGCCTTTGGCTTGGCGCGGCCCGGGTTTTCCTCCGGTGCCTCTTTGGCCGTGCAGCCGCATGAGCAAGGCGCGCTGGCGGGCTTGGTGGTGGCCGCCAATGGGGCTGGCTTCGTCATTTCACCTTTGGCGGGCAACGCGCTCTATGAGGCGGCGGGCATGGATGCGCCGCTTTGGCTTTCCATCGCCGTGCTTGGCAGTCTGGCGCTGTTCGCCTGGCGCGATCCCGCTTTGGGCCGCGCCATGGTTAACGCGCACCCGCCGCTTTCTTCGCCCGGCCCAGAATGAAGGCGTCCAGCCGGCCGGTCTGCTTATAGCCCAGCTTGGCCTCCAAAGCGCGGACGGCGGCGCGGGTGCGGGGCCCGGCGGAGCCGTCAGCCCGGCCGACCTTATACCCAAGCTGGGTCAAATAGCGCTGCAAGGTGCGGATGCCGCGATAATCGAGCAGGCCCGAGGAGGTGGGCCGGGTTTTCAGCGTGGGCGGCGCAGGCCGGCTTGGCGGGGCGGCCTGGTCATCGGACTGGTCGGCGACGAGCGTGGGGCCTAGGCCGCGAATCCGGGCCAATAAACTGGGGGTGGGGTAGCCATCCGCCGGCAGGAGGTTTTCGAGCTGGTAGGAGCGGATTGCCCGGCGGGTGGCCATGCCGAATGTCCCGTCGATCTTACCGGGAGAATGGCCGCGCGCCGAAAGCTGGGTTTGCAGTTCAATCATTTCGTCGCGGTTGAGATAGCCAGCCTCGATCGGCCAAGGGGCCTGCAACAACTGCTTGCCCTCAAAGCCGCGCGCCAGCAGCGCGACGGTCAGCGCATAACGATCCGAGGGGTTATAGGTCTTGATGACCTGAAAATTGCCGAACAGCAGCAAAGCCGGGCCATCCTTGCCGGCAGGCAGCCATAACTCACCGGGCTGACGCAGCGCCTGCGCGGACCAGGCACCGTCGCGCGGCATGACCCCGATGGAGGCCCAGGCATCGACAGGGCGCGCTATTTCGTCCGCCAAGCCATAATTGAAGTCGGGCGGCAGCGAGACTTCGGAAAACACCGGCCCGCCAGCCACCCAATTATGCTGCGCCAAATATTGCGCGATGGAGGCCAGCACATCGCCAACATCATTCCAAATATCGCGCCGCCCATCGCCGGACCAATCCTGCGCATAGCGCAAATACACATCCGGTAGGAATTGCGGCTGGCCCAGGGCCCCCGCCCAGGAGCTTTTGAGCTCGTTGGGGCCGGCATAGCCGCGCTCCACCATTTCGATCAGCGCCAGCAGAAAGCCTTCAAATTGCGCGCGCCTGCGCCCTTCATAGGCTAAAGTCGCGAGGGTTTGGGGCGCGTCATAGCGCAATGGATAGGTGCCGAAATTGGTTTCCACCGCCCAGATGGCGGCGATGACATCGCCATCCACACCGTATTTGGCTTCGATCGCCGCGAAGGTGTCCGCGTATTGCTGGCGCAGCTGGATGCCCTTGGCGATCCGCGTTGCACTCACCCCCTGGGTGACGTATTCCCAAGGCGGGCGGGTAAATTCTGGCTGGTTTTGATCTTGGTCGATCACCTCCTGTGAAGGGGTGACCCCCTTGAGCAATTGCTCAACCACAGCGGGATCGCGCCCGCTTTGCACGGCTCGATCTGCGAAGGCATTGCGCCAAGCATCGAATTGCCCATTGCCTGAGCTGGCGAACTCGATGGCCGCTTTCGCCTCGAAAGCCGGTGCCAGCACTGCCAGCGCGGCAATGGAGAGCAAAGCCGTACGAAACTGCATCCGTGGAATCCCTTTTTGCGATCCGTGCAATGATTATGTCCAAGTCTTGGCTGGCCAGGCTTTCACAGAGGCTTAGCGCGTGTCGCTTCGGCTGCGAAGACATTGACTTCCATGGCTTGCCCGTTTAGGAACGCGCCCTTCCTATCCCCATTCAATGGTCCGTGAGCCCTTCGGCGATGAAAATCAAAAGCTCCCTCAAATCGCTGAAATTGCGCCACCGGGCGTGCAGAATCGTGCGCCGCAAGGGCCGCGTTTACATCATCAACAAAGTTGATCCACGCTACAAGGCCAAGCAAGGCTGATTTGCCCTTCAGTCCGACGGTCTAGCAGCATGTCGGATTGAGGTCATGGTTGGCGCGGTTTGCGCCGGGACGATCCTGCCGCTAAAGCGGTTTCTGACGCGCGTGCGCATGGTCCGTTCCACCGGATGATGCGGGGCTGAAAGGGCAGGAATGTTCGGAAAAATCCTTATTGCTAATCGCGGGGAAATCGCCTGCCGGATTATTCGCACCTGCCGGCGGCTCGGTGTGCGCACTGCGCTGGTGTTCTCGGCGGCTGATCGTGACAGCCTGGCCTGCGAACTGGCGGACGAGACCATTTTCATCGGCCCGGCTCCGGCCTCGCAAAGCTATTTGGTAATGGACAAGATCGTGGCCGCCGCACGCAGCAGCGGGGCCGAGGCCATCCATCCGGGCTTTGGCTTCCTCTCGGAAAAGGCGGAATTTGCGGAGCTTTTGCTCAGCGAGGGCATCACCTTTATCGGGCCCAACCCCCACGCCATTCGGGCCATGGGCGATAAGATTGAATCCAAGCGCACCGCGGGCGCGGCAGGTGTCTCCACCGTGCCCGGCTTTATCGGCGAGATCGCCGATGTCGATCACGCCTGCTCCATCGCTGAGGACATCGGCTATCCGGTGATGATCAAGGCCAGCGCTGGCGGCGGTGGCAAGGGCATTCGCATTGCGCATAACCGCAAGGACGTATTGGAGGGTCTGCCGGCGGTGCGCGCGGAGGCCAAAAGCGCATTTGGAGATGACCGCGTTTTCCTGGAAAAATTCGTGGTCAGCCCGCGCCATATTGAAATCCAAGTGATGGGCGATAAGCATGGCCATGTCGTGCATTTGTTTGAGCGGGAATGCTCGATCCAGCGCCGCAACCAGAAGGTCATCGAGGAGGCCCCCTCACCGCTGCTCGATCCCGAGACCCGGGCCGCCATGGGTGCCCAGGCGGTGGCGCTGGCGCAGGCCGTGCAGTATGACAGCGCCGGCACGGTGGAATTCGTCGCCTCCAGTGCCGACAAGAGCTTTTTCTTCCTTGAAATGAATACGCGTTTGCAGGTTGAGCACCCGGTCACGGAAATGATCACGGGGGTTGATTTGGTTGAGTGCATGCTGCGCTCGGCGCTCGGTGAAGCATTGCCCATGCGCCAGGAGGATCTGCGCATCAATGGCTGGGCGATCGAGAGCCGCATCTACGCCGAGGATCCCTACCGCAATTTTCTGCCATCTATCGGCCGGTTGAAGCGCTATAGCGCGCCTAAAGAGGGCAAGCAGGGGGCCACCCAGGTTCGCAACGAAACCGGCGTGCGCGAGGGCGATGAGATTTCCATCCATTATGACCCGATGATCGCCAAACTGGTGACGCATGCGCCCGATCGGCTGGCGGCCATCGACGCGCAAGCGCGTGCGCTCGATGGATTTGTCATCGAGGGTATTCAGGAAAATACGCCGTTTTTGGCCGCGGTGATGGAAGAAGCGCGTTTTCGCTCCGGCAAATTCACCACCGCTTACATTGGGGAGGAATTCCCTGGCGGCTTCAAAGGCGTTGCAGCCACGCTTTTCCAGCGGGATGCTTTGCTGGCGGCCAGCGTTTATGCGCAGGTGACGCTGGCCACGCGCGCTTTATCGCTGGGCCTGCCCTTGCGGGGGGCGCGGAGCTTCGAACGGCGCGATTGGCTGGTCATCCTTGACGGCGCGCCGGTGCCGGTGGCGTTTGAGCTGGCGCAGGGGGTCGCCTCGGTGCGCATCGATGGCGGGCCGTTGCGGCGGCTGGAAACCAGCTGGCGGCCCGGTTTGATCTTGTTTGAGGGCGCGCTGGATGGGCAGAGTTTTGCGTTGCAGCTGCGCCCGCGCGCCCAGGGCTTTGCGCTGCGCTTGCGGGGCGTGCAGGCTTTTGCCATCGTCGCCAGCCCCGAGGCTGCGGCGCTGCGTGCGCTGATCCCGGAGCGGGAAGCGCCAGACACCTCGCGCCTCGTTCTCTCGCCCATGCCTGGGCAAGTGGTGGCCGTGGAGGTGCGCGTGGGCCAGGAGGTCAAGGTCGGCGAGGCGGTGGCCGTCGTCGAGGCCATGAAAATGCAGAACATCATTCGCGCGGAGCGCGACGGTGTTGTGGCCGCCGTGCACGTGCAGATCGGCGCGAGCGTCGCCGCGGATGAAGTCCTGGCCGAACTGCATTAAGCTGCCGGCGCGGGTGATGCAGCATTTTGTCAAAAGGGTAGACGCATGACTGCTGAGCGCCAGGACGTCGAAAGCCCCCAGGCACCATCCTACAGCGCCGATCCGGTGCGCTCGCGCTTGGCGCACATTTACCTTTCGGGGGAGGGTGTCGAGTTCGGGGCGCTGCACGCCGGCTTGGCGATGCCGCCGGGTGCGCGGGTGCGCTATGCTGATTTCGCCGACGCCACCAAGCTGCACGCCTTTTTCCCGGATCAAAGAGGCATCCGCGCGCCAGACATCATCACCAGCCTGGAGAGCATGGACGCCATCACCCCCGCAAGTTTGGATTTTATCGTTGCCAACCATGTCTTGGAGCATACGGAAAACCCGTTACGGGCGCTCAAAGCGATTGCCTCGCGCCTGAAGCCCGGGGGCATCGCCTATCTGGCCTTGCCGGATAAGCGCTACACTTTTGATATACAGCGCGAAATAACGTCCCTCGCGCATATCGTGCGCGATGAAAACGAGGGGCCGGAATGGTCCGCCTTCCGGCATTACGAAGAGTGGGTCACTTTGGTAGATGGGCTAAGCGGTGCACAACGCGAGGCCAAAATCCGTGAGATGCTCGAGACGCGGGCAAACATTCACTACCATGTCTGGGATCTCCCGGCCATGCAGGAAATGTTCGATTACCTTAATCACCGCGAAGACATCGAACTGCAAACCATCGAGCATGTTGTCAATGGAATTGAAGTGATTTGGCTGCTGGAGCGCAGCAAGACACCAATATCTGCGGCGCGACAGTTACCTCCGCCAACGGCATGCCTGGTTTGTGGGAAAAGTGCATTTGAGACATTTGCGCCGGCATCTCTTGCCAGTTATCCCGTCTATCTCTGCGGCGCGTGTGGGTTTGCCTTCGCGTGGCCGCGCGTGGCACAGGATTTCACGCATATTCCAGAAGAGGCTTGCTTTGACGAATGCTTTATGGAGCACGCGCCGGGCAATGCTGCGTTGGCGCGTGAATTGGATCGCACTGCGCGCGATTTGATGGCTGTCACCGGTGCGGAGCCTGAAGCTGCATTACATGCACCATCTCTGGAGGAAAAAGGCGCAGCAGGCACGCCGAGCCGAGAGCCTAAAGCCCCCCTGGCCCCGCCGCGTTTGGTGGACGTGGGCTGCGCCGGCGGCGTGCTATTGCCCTATTTCCGGGCGCTGGGCTGGCAGGTGGAAGGCGTCGATCCATGGCTGGCCGCGGCGAAAGCCGGCCGCAAATATCTAAGCGCGCCCATCACCATGGCCAAATTGGCTGACGCCGGCTTGGCGATCCATGCTTATGATTTCGTGCTGGTCCTCGACACTTTGCAATTTGTCGAGGATCCGCGTGATTTTTTGAGATCCTGCTGCGCTCTGTTGCGCGAAGGCGGGGTGATGATGATCGAGACGCCCAATTTCCACTCCGAGGAATTTCGGATGCGCGGTGCCGACGCGAGCATGTTTTTGCCCGCCCATCATATCAGCTATTTTTGCGCCGAAAATTTGAGCGCCATGCTGGCTGAGATGGGCTGCGTCCCCTCAATGACGCTTATCTATGGCGGCGAGAGCCAAGACAGCCGTCTGCGGGTATGGGCGCGCCGGCTTTAGGCCGGATCCCGATTTGACTGAATCAGGTCAAACCGGGTGAATCCGCTCTGCGCCGCTGGCCTAGCGGGCTGTCGGGCTGGGGTCATGGAGTGCGCACGGCCACATTGGTCGCGCCAACAGTAACGCCATTGGTGTTTCGTAGGCGCAAGAACACGCGGTTGTTGGCCGGATCAAATGGGATCGCCCCAGTGTTCTGCAGGAAGATGGCGTAAAGCGCGGTTTCTCCATTCGCGACTGCGCTGCTGACATTCACGGCCGGGCCCTCGCCAGGGCGGCATTGGCCGGCGCTATCGGTGCGGCACACCAAAAGCGCGACGGGCGGCGTCAGCGGGCCGCGCTCGGCGGTGGCCACAATCGTCCCCGTCGCCCCGATATTGACGGCCGCCACCGCGAATGCGGCGCTTTCCCCCGACACACCGGGCACATTTATGATGCCGTCATTGGTTGGTGTGGCCGCGATGGCCACCAAATCCGGTAAAGGTGTTAACTGCGCGCTCAAAATGAAGGAATTGACTCCATTCACCACTCTAGAGGCTTCTGTGGCACGGCAACTGATTGAAATGCCGATTTCCGCCTGGTTAAGTGGTGAGTCGGGCGAGATTGCAAACACAAAGTTTTGTTGTCCATTCACAGGGATCCTTCCTGAGGGCGTGTTCGCATTTCCCACAAGTTGATTGGCTGAATTGGTAGTTTGGTAGGAAAAGAACGTGCTTTGCAACACGCTTGGATCGGCTCTGGCAAACGGGATGCAACCACTTACTTCCCTGCCCGACGTGTTTAGCATGACTGCGAAGGCCGTTGCCGTTTGGCCTAGAGTAATTGCGCGGGCATAGGGCAGCACGGCCGCGACGGGCGGCGGGCTAGGCGGGCCTAAGGTTTGAGCGATTCTTAGGGTAATGTTGCCAGTCGCGCTTCCAAATCCATTGATCTGTATCCGATAGCGCGTATCGGCAATCGCTTCGAAGGTGATCCTGCTGTCCACGTCGTCAACTTGGATATCGTCGTTTTCCGCGACCAGTTGCAAAGCACTGACGGCATCGCCGGTATAGGCTGCGAGCACTGTATCAAAATCTGAGCCAACCGTATCGATGGTTACCGTGCCGTTACCCGGCGCAGTCCAACTCCACCAAACACTGGCTGTGCCAGCCGCATTGTTGATGGCGCGTGGCTCGCCCGGCTCGAGGGTTGCTTGGCGGTTTGAACCTGTGGCGGAAGTATTTGTTCCAAATAGCGCCAGCGCCGCGGCGAACCCATCATTGGCGGGAGGCGGCTCGGCCCGGATGGCGTGCACGGGCACCTCGAAAGAGCGCTGCACGCCATTTTCGGTGCCGGTGATGATCACAAAACCAGTCTCACGAAAATTGGCAATGGTGTTTGGATTAACTGTGACTTGGATTGAGGTTGAGGCGGAGGGGGCAAGTGTACCACCGGTTGTGCTCAAGATTAGGATGGGAGAGGTTTCGCTCGCCGACCACGAGATCGTATTGGTCGCCGAGGTGTTTAGCAGCGTCATGGTCAAAGTGGTTGAATTGGTCTGAGTATTGCTGAACCGCGCTGTTGGGGCGTTGCTGGAGGCCAAACGCAGGCTCTGCTGGAGGAATTGCTGGGCTTGCGCCAGATCTAACCGATGGAAGGTGAAGTTCGAGCTGATATCGGTGATGCGTAACCCCGTGAAGGCCATCGCCTCGGTGATGTCGCGTATGCTGGCGCTGGGCTGAAACGAGCGCAGCAAGGCCACCGCACCCGCCACATGCGGCGTGGCCTGCGAGGTCCCGCTCATATTGGCGAATGTATTGGGGCCGACGGTCGACGAGCTAATGCTCAACCCCGGTGCCAGCACATCCACGATGGGCGAGGTATTGGTAAATGAGGCGATGCCCTCGAACTGTTGGCCGGTCGTGCTATTGGTAAAGATCCCACTGGCCCCGACGGTAATGGCGTTGCTAATGCAGCCCGGAGAGGAGACGGCGTCATTGAAGCCTTCATTGCCCGAAGCAATCACGGTGGCTACCTGGAGACTGGCCAACGTATTAACCGCGAGCGCGCGCGTAATGGAATCGCAGACCGTTTGAAACTCCCCGCCGCCGAGACTCATATTGACGGACGCGACCGCATCACCGGCATTGACGCGAGCGATCACGTCATTCAAGGCGGCGAGACCATCGGAGGCATTAGATAAGGCTGTCGGCGCGTCGTCATCTGGATCGCGCCCGCCAAAGAAGATTTGATACGCCCAAATGTTTGCGGCCCGCGCGACGCCGCTTTGCGTGTCATCGCGCCCAGCGCCAATCCCGGCCACATGCGTGCCGTGGGTGCAGCCGGCATATTGGGTGCCGGTGCTGGTCGTAATGCCCTGGCAGGTGCGGCCGGCACCGGGCCCGATCTCAGACGGGCCGTTATTGGCGCAAAAGCTGCGGCTGGTATCGGTGCCGCTGCCAGTCGAAAAACACGCCGAGCGCGTAATGCGCGAACTCAAAAACTCATGGGTGTGATCCACGCCCGTATCGGTGGTGACGACGGCAAAGCCACTCCCTTCGATGCCTTGGTTCCACAAGGTCGGCGCGTTGATGCGCGCCGTGGAGGTCGGCAGGCTGTTGATGCGCTCGATAGTGTCGCGCTCGACCGAGAGCACCTCCGGATCGGCGCGCCAGGCGGCGATCTCATTTTCCGTGAGGTTGAGGTGCAAGATGGGCAGCTCGGAGTACAGCTTAACAAAGGTGCGGTCGCTGAGGCCGGCGCGCGCGGCCGCGGCTGCTGCAGGCGCATGTTTCGCCAAAACGCTCAGCATCTTCGCACGCATCATATCGGAGCGCCGTTTCGCACCCGCCGGATCGCCGGCCCGCAAAGCGGGGATGCCAGTGTCTTTCAGTGCCACAAGCACCGAATAACGGCCATCCTCGGCCTTGGGGGTGAGCATGATCGTCGCGGAGCGGTTTTGCTTGCCGTCGGCAAAAGCCGCGCCAGTCAGCATCGCGGTGAAAGCCAACAGCACCGAATAAAAACAAGCAGTCGAAGCGATGAGGCGGTTCATGTCTCTGTCCTGATCAATATTTGGCGAAACAGTCGGCGGCGCAGAACGCGATGAAGATGGCGGCTATCTTGAATAAGCCGGACTAGACTGATCTTGGAGGAAACATAGTCCGGCTTTTGGTTCGAGAGTGAGTTAATCAAGTAGTCTTTCATGCGATCATCTTGGAGCTGCTGCAGTTTGAGCTGGCGGCGCTTGGGGAAGACTTCCCCTGGCTGCCTGCAGGGCGGCGGCCAAAGCCTGCGCATCCGCCTGCGCTTGCCGGGTCGCGGCTGCGAGTTGCGCTTGGGCAGCGGGATCGGCCTCGACCACGCCATTGCGGATTCGCAGGCTGCCGCGTTCCGGGGTTGGCGCGGCCGGCTTGGCCGGTGCAACCTTGGCGCGCAGCAGTTTTTGAACGCGCCCATTCGCGGTGAGCTGGGCTGTTTGCGCCGGCACTGGTGCACGCGCGGCTACAGCCGGCGGCGAACCACTGGCCGCTTGTGCGGGTGGCGGCGGGGCTGCTGGCGCGCTCGCTTGCTGTGTGCCTTTCAGCCCGCTGGCGACTTGAATACGCCCGTCAGCGGTCAAGACATGCCCCTGGCCAGCCAAAAACCGCCGCAGCAATTGCGACAAGCTCCCTTCGAATGTGCCAGTCCAGCGCTGATTTGTTGCCACCGGCGCGCCCGTCAGGGTGCGGCCAGAGGCCAGCGCCAAAGCCGCTGCGATTTCCGGGCTATCTGCCGCCTGCGCGTCGAGCTGATAGATACCCGCGCTGCCCGGCTTTGCCAAAGCAGTCGCGGCGGCGCGCGCTTGGCTCGAGCAAAGCGTTAGCCCACACAAAGCCGTGAACACCACCAAAGCTCTTAGCACCAATCGCCTCCTCTAGAGCATTTTCAAAGAAATCGAAGTCGATTTCTGATTCGAAAAATGCTCTGATTCAATATGCTAGAGCGCATTCGGACGGAAAACCGCAACTCCACTTTTCTTGAATGCGCTCTAGCCCGCCTTATTCACGATAGCCGGCCGACAGGATGCCCATTGGCCAAAAACCTTTGCCTGCCACCTGAAACAGATACGTCGAGCCCCAAATCGACCAGCAAGCGGCTGACCCTTGTTGAAAACAGCATATCAGAAGTCGGTGTGCTCCTTCAACATTCGCGAGAGTGCTTACCGCTCAATTTGCGTCGGCGTTGCCCGGCGCGGTTGCCGGCGGGCTCAGCAGCAATGTGGCGTCTTCGAAACGCAGGCCAACGCCGCTCTGCGCGATGCTTTCCACGACCCAACCTCCGATTGTATCGCCCTGCTGCACGCGCGTTTCGATCCCCGATATCCGCACGAGGGCAGCAGATTTTCCCCCGGTGGTGACAATCCCCAAGACCTTGGCATCGGGCGGTGCCGGCACCGGCGGCGCTTGAGGCGGCAAAAGTGGTGGCTCGGGCACGCGGCGCGTGGGGGAAAACAGCGGCCGGTCAAGGGCGGCGCGCAAGGTCGGGGCGGCGCGCTGCGCCACCGCCACTGGAGCCACTGGCTTTTTGTTCAGGCGATCGACGAGCAGGAGCACGAGCAGCGAACCCGCAATCGCGAACAGCCAAAGCGAGCGTGCATTCATGGGCGGCTTTCCTTGGGCGGAGGGCGCAAACGCGCGGCAACCACCAGATCCGCCTGCAGTCGCGCGCCATCTTCGCGTGCGCGCTTGATGCTTAGGCGCTCCAATTGGAATTGGCCGGGTGCGGCTTGAACGCGCCCGATAAAGCTCAAAACAGCGGCGTTGGGCCCCTCCACCCGAATTTGCGCGCGCACCTTGCGCCCCTTGGGGGCAACCGGCAACGGATCGAGCGTGGCCAACCCACTTTGGAGGGCCAATTCGGCTCCCTGCCGCTGCAGAGCGATTGCGCCTTCGCGCGGGCCCGTGGCTTCGATATAGGCGGCGTTAGCTTGGGGCTGGCGCAAGGTTGGCTGAGCCAGGCAATAGGCTGCCAACGCGCCGAAGGTGAGCCCCAAAGCGAGGAGTCCCGCCAGCACGCCATAGGCGGTGAGGATGCCGGGTCGCTGCGTCATGGGTTGGCTTCACGGGTTTGCACAATCAGATGGGCCCCCGCAGGGGCTCCCTTCGGCACCGGAAACTCCTTGAGCGTGCGAAAGCGCGCTTTGGTAAGGCCGGCGGCCATGGCTTTGTAATCAGCTGTTTCCACTTGGATTTCTAGCTTTCCCCCGGCCCATTCCAGAGCCGATAAACTGCTGGAATCGGGCAAAGCCTGTGCCAGGCGCTCAATCATTTGGGTTGGCGTGTTCGCCGAATCCCGCGCCGCCGCTCTGGATGAAACCGCAGCGCTGAACTGACCCCAAGACGCGCCGATCAACGCACCGAGTGCGACAAAGCCAAGTGCCGCGGCTCCAGCAAAACGCAATCGCGTGCGGAAAGGCCGGCGCGGGCCGCGCAGATCATAGGCTGCGTCCTCATCCCCCTGTGCGCGCACGGCGCACAGGCGCGCACCCAGCTGGCGGCTACTTTCTTGCGCACGCAGCAGAGCATCGCGATCGCACAGCATTAGATCCAAGCGCAGCCCGCCATCCGCGTCGCGCGCTTGGCCGATCAGCGCGATCTGCTCGCGCCCGGCGGGCCATGGCGAAAAGCCGAGCCCCTGCAATTTGGCGATCGCTTCCAGGCGGTGCCCGGCATTCGCCTGCGCCTCGGTGGTGCGGCGGATTACGCTTTCTGCCGGCAGCAGCACGATGATGCGCTCTCCCGCGCCGGGTGGCGGCGCGGATCGCCAATCCTGCCCGTCAAACACCACCGTGCGTGCTTTGCTCTCGCCGGCATGGGCCACGGCCTCATCCAGAGAATCGAGCCAGCCTTGGGCGGCCAGGAAACGCTGTTGCAGCGCCGCAGGGATCATGGGCGGGGCCTGATTCGTGGCGGGGCAGGGCTTTGGTTCGCGGCGATCACTTGGTCACTCGAAAGCGTGCGCCGAACGACGCTGGCCAGCGCCGTATCGTCAAGGTATTCGAGCCGCACGACGATGTTGCTGCGGCCGCCTCGCATCCCTGTGCCATCGGCAAAGGCCTCCGTCTCGGGACTGAAGGTCACGTCAGCCAATTGCGCTGTTTGAGCCTCGACCTCCAACAATCCGGCCACCGGCCCGGGGGCAGTCAGCGCTTGCGGCACCACTTGCCCGCGTGTGGTCATCCAATAGCGCGCGAGCCCACCCTGGCCGATGCGCAGCTGGCTAAACATGGCCTCGACACGCGACCAGGGGCGTCCACGAACGATCTGCAAGGAATAGGTTTGCGCCTGCGCGGCACTTTCCCCAGCCATCATCAAGGCCTTGGCCAACAAGCGCGGGTCGCTTTGATTGATATCGATGAGGCCCGTGGCGAGATAGGTCCGTGGCGGGCGCTCGGTCGGAAAAAAGGCGGCTCGGGCGGCCTGCTCAAACGCCTTTTGCTCTGCTGCGCTGCGCGCTTGGCCGGCCGCGAACCGTGCCTGCGCAAAGCTCAGGGCATCGGTGGCGCGAATACTGGCTTTGGCCGCGAGGAAGCCGGCCGCGCCAAGGATGGCGATCACCGAAAGCAGAGCAAAGGCGCGTGGCTGATTGCGCATGTTATTGCACCACGCCGCTGCGCGCTTGCGGCCACGCATAGATGGCGCTGGGCCACGGCCGACCCTCAGACTCCAGCGAAACCCGCACCAGAGTCGGGGGGGTATCGCTATTCCATGAGGTGCTCCACGTGCCGTCGCGCCCCGCATAGGCAAAGCTGGCACCCTTTAGGCTACGCAAAACGGGGGCCGTGACTTCGCCGCCGCCGAGCAATGAGCGCCGGTGAAACACGACGTCCACGCCTTTGCGGTCGCGCCCGATGGCGTCAGCGATGTCAAGCTCCACCTCGTATAGGCCCGGGGCAGCCGGATAGCCCAATTCAGCGATCATGAAACGCAAGCCGGCACCATCGCCCTCCACTGGGCCATCCGCCGCGCGCCCGATCACGGCCTGGAGCGCATCCAGCCCGTTGACAATATCGGTATCGCGCGCGGACATGGCACTGATGCGTGTGTCAAACCGCGCCGCTGCCGGTGCGATACCAATGAGCAGGGCCAGTGCGCCCGACGCGATGGCCAAAGCGATCAGGACTTCGACAAGCGTGAAACCGCGTGCGCTCACGGTGGCACCGCCGCGGCTGGTTTCCAGAGCGGGGCCGCGCCCTCTAGCACCAGCTTTCGACCGCTCTGCGCCTGCGTTTCCACGTTCACCGAGAGGATTAACGGCGCATCGGCCGCGAACTCCGTGTGCACGCGCCAGGCCATGCCCGCCTCTTCCCCCGCAAAATCACCCGGACCCATCACTGCGGCTTGGGCCAGGCGCGCCTCGGCCAGCACGGTCAAGCGCATGATATCGCTGGCGGCGCGATTGGCGCGGGCGGCAGAATTGGCCAGTTCGTGCAGGGTTGCAAGGCCTGCTGACGCGAGGCCAAGCGCGACCAGGGCCTCGATAAGCGTGAAGGCTGGCTTGTGCGTCATGGCGCGCCGCGCAGTGACAAGCTGCAGCCACCGGTCAGCCATTGGATGGTCACCCGCGAAGACTGGCCAGGCCAGCGGATATCAACGTGCGCGCCGGTAGAGCCCCCCTGCGGGAAAAAGCGCACACCGATTTGATCGCGGGCGCTTTCGCGAGCCGCACCCGTTGCGGTGAATTGAACGCTCGCCGGTGCCTTCAGGGTAACGAGCCCGTCCGCACGAACCATCCGCGCCTCCGCATCAAATCGCAGCAAAACGGGCTGACCGGAGCGCAGCGCCAAAGCCTGCGATCGTCGGCACATTTGCTCGACTGCTTCGGCAAAGGCGCGCCCCGATTGGCGATCGCGGGGCAAAAAAGGCGCAGCACCAGCCGCAATGATCGCCAATATCGCCATCACCACCAGCAATTCTGTGAGGGTATAACCGAAGTTAGCGGTTCGACAGATCTTTGTTCGGGCCATCGCCGCCTTTCACTCCGTCCGCGCCGAGGCTGGAGATGCGAAAGCGCCCCGTGCTAGCCTCCAGCTCAAAGAGATAGGGTTTGCCCCAGGGGTCAACCGGGATGGCGTCTCGATCCAAATACGGCCCGGCCCAGCCCGCGCTGCCGGCCGGGGCTTCCACCAAAGCCTGCAGGCCTTCCTGCTCGGTCGGTACGCGGCCCACATCATATTCAAACAGGCCTACGGCGGACGCCAGATTGCGTATTTGTGCGGCGCAGGTCTGCGCCCGCGCATCGCTCAATCGGTTGAGCAGGCGGGGCGCGAGCAGGGCTGTGAGCAGAGCCAGGATGGCCATGACCACCAGCAATTCCGTCAAGGTATAGCCCAAGCGGCGTCGTGGATTAACGTGGGGAGAGCGCGTCGAGAAAATCACAAGGCGTCCAATGCTCCTTGGCTGGCGGCCGACAATGCACTAAGTAACGTCAGTACAATGTAGCCGACGACGAGTCCAACCAGCAAGATCGCGGCGGGTTCGGCAATCCGCACCCAGCGCTTGGCTGCATGCTCAGCTTGACCATCCAGCAGGTCAGCGAGCCGGCGCGCGGCATTGGTCATGGCACCCGCTTCGATGGCGCTCCCAAGCAATTCAATGGCGATAGGCGGCAAGAGCTGTGCGCTCGCCAAGGCAAGCGCCAGATCTTCCCCGCGGCGAACCCCCTGCAAAGCCCGGGTCATGGCCGCGCGTGCCGCGCAGTTCGCTATCGATACCGAGGCAAGCTTGACCGATTCAGAAGCCGATGCGCCCGATTCGCTGGCCAAAGCCAAGGTGCGCACGAAGCGGGCAGCCTCAACATGGCGTATCGCCGCACCGATGCCCGGCACGCGCAGCAAAAAGGCATCCACCTGCGCGCGGAGCGCAGCATTGAGCCACACCGCCACCGCGCCACTCGCCGCAAGCGCCCCGCCCGCGGCGAGGTAAGGCAGTGCCCCGCGCAGCCAGTTGGCCGCGGCAAACACCGCGGCGGCATCTTTGGGCAGTTTTGCACCCGCACCCCGCAGCGCCGATTCAAACTGTGGCAGGATGAAAACCGCGAGGCCGCTCAATATGGCCACCGCGGCGAAGATGAGCAAAACGGGGTAGATCAAAGCGTTGATCAATTCCCCACGCACGGCGCTGCGTCGATCCCAATCCTTCGAGAGTTCGGCCAGGCCGGTCGCCAAGGCACCGGAGGCTTCAGCCGCGCCGGCCGAGCCAGAGAACCAAGCAGGAAAAACCTCCTGATGGCGCTGCATCGCTTCGGAAAAGCTGGCCCCGCCGCGCACTTCGCTAAGCAGGTCGCCTGCCAGCTTGGCCATGCGTCGATCGCTCGCGGAGCGAGCCATGGCGTTGAGGGCGGCATCGGGGCGCATGCGTGCGCTCAACAAGATCGAGATTTCCCGGGCGAACCGCC
This sequence comes from Hyphomonadaceae bacterium, assembly GCA_021731965.1. Lineage (GTDB taxonomy): Bacteria > Pseudomonadota > Alphaproteobacteria > Caulobacterales > Aquidulcibacteraceae. The sequence continues at coordinate 26,182 of JAKFWI010000228.1, forward strand.
CTGCCAGATTGCCGCCCGATCCCGCCCGAATCGTCGGGGCAGGTGAGACGGAGATGATCGCCCCCAGCCCCGCCCGGTGATTGGCCACCACATCGTGCGCAGAGGGGGCCGTGACCCGCTGTTTGCTGGTCTTGCCCGCCCGATCGAGGATTTCGACCACGAAATCAGGCATCGACAATGCCCAATACGCGGCGGATTTCCTGCGCGCTGGTGACGCCGGCGCGTACCTGGCGGTAGGCATCATCCAACAGGCTGGGAAGGGCCTCGCAATCCGATTGGATCAAATCTTGGCTGGAAACGCCGCTGCGAATTAGGGCTGCCCGCGCTGCATCGAATGGCAAGGGCTCAAACACCCCGACGCGCCCGCGATAGCCGGTTTGTTCGCAGCTAGGGCAGCCAACCGCTTCAAAGCCCGCGCCCAAACCGGACCCCGCTTCTGCTCCGGCGTGGTGGGTGGTTTGGCGTCGGCACGTCGCGCACAGCCGGCGCACTAGCCGCTGGGCGAGCGACAGCCGCAGGGTAGAGCGCAACAAGGACGGCTCCACCCCCAGATCGAGCAAACGCGGCACGGCACCCGCCGCGTCATTGGCGTGCACCGTGGCCAACACCAGATGGCCAGTTAACGCCGCATCGACGGCGATCTGCGCGGTTTCACCATCGCGCAATTCCCCGACCACCAGGATGTCGGGATCATGGCGCAGGATGGAGCGCAGCGCCGTGGCAAAGGTCAAGCCGATCTCAGGGCGCACAGCGATTTGGTGTACGCCGTCCAACCGGTGCTCGATCGGATCCTCGATCGAGATGATCTTGCGGCTGGGGTGATTGAGCTGCGAAACCATGCCCGCCAGCGTGGTGGATTTGCCCGCACCCGTTGGGCCGGCCACGATGATCAAGCCGAAGGGCGCGCTCAGTGCGCTGTGCAACAGCGCCAGTTGCGGCTCCGAAAACCCGAGGCCAGATAGGGCAATGGTTTGGGTGCGGTCCTCCAGCAGACGGATGGAGACATTCTCGCCATGCTCGGCTGGGGCGGTGGCGACCCGAAGATCGAGCGTGCGGTCCCCGAGCGTGACGCGCGCGCGCCCGTCCTGTGGCAGCCTGCGATCTGCGATGTCCAGCCCGGCGATGATCTTCATCCGCGAGATAACAGAGCGCGCGGCGCCCGGCGAGATCGAGCCTGCCTCGTGCAGCACGCCATCAATACGGATGCGTATGCGCAAGCGATCGCGAAAGCTTTCAATGTGGAGATCAGAGGCGCGCCTGCGCGCCGCCAACGCGAGGAAATCATCCACCAGCCGCACCGTGGGCGTTTCCCCCGCCGCGCGAAGCAGGCCTTCGGCGTCATCCTCATCGGTTTCGGTTTGCGCAAAGCCGCCATCGGTATCGCGCAGCAAAGCGCGCTCGATGTCGTCGAACTGCCCAATGACGATCCGTAAGCGCCCGCGCGCCGCGGCACGCAGCGCATCGACCGCTTCGATTTGGGTGGGATCGGCCATGGCCACGATCAGGTGATCGCCCTCAAGCGCAAGCGGTACGGCGCAAATCTTTGCCAGAAAGCGTGTTGAGAGGATCTCCCCCCAAAAGGGTGCCTCAGGGTAATGCGCCCGCTGGGCTTGGGTCAGGCCGGTGGCTCTCGACAAGGCGCTGGCAATGCTGGCGTCCGAGGCCAAGCCAAGCCGGCGAATAACCAGCGCGATCGGCTCACCGGTTTGGGTCGCCATGTCTCGAGCACGCTGCAGCTCTTGGGGCGCGATCTCGCTCAGGGCCTTGGTCCAGTCGGTCACGATGTCACGCTTAGTCCGCGGCTCATGGCGCGCGATTGCGCACCAGTCCGCGCAAATGGCGATCGATCATCGAGATGTCATATTGGCTCACGGTGCTGACTAAATTGCGCCAGGTAAAGAGATTCTCGATACGCTGCGAATTGTCGATCAAAAGATCGCGCTTGATGAAGGGGTATTTGAATTGCTTGATCAGAACATCCCAGTAAAAATGCGTGGCATTGAGAGGTGTGCCATCTTTGGTGTGATGTGCAACCCGTTTCGAAATAAAAGCATTTTTTCGCGCCGACTGGTTGATTTTTTTTAGGTATGCTTCACGCGTGCGCGCGTATGAAAATACGGTTTCGACACGCAAGCCGGCGCGGATCAGTTTTTGTGAAAGCCCCACCTCGTGCTGATTAATAGCGTATTCCTTGCCGTTGCAAAAGATCATTTTGCGCCAGAATTGAGCAAACACCTGCGATCGCAGGGCGTTGGCCCGAAACAGCAGAAAATAGCTTTGCAGATGCCAGGCGCGATCCCAGGAATCGGTCAAACCCCAGACATCTGCGCTGTCATCACACCGCGCAAGGACCGGCCTTAAATCATGCAGCGGCCCGTAAACACTGTCATTGACCAGCAGCAAGCAGTCAAGATTTTGAAAGTTGGGGATTTCGGCGATGGCATCATTATAGGCACCGAAATCATAGCCGCGATTGACCCGAAACAGCGTCAGCGCCACATGCGGCGTGATGCGTGCAATTTCAGAATGCACGAGTTTCTTGCACGAGGTCGCGAAGATGACGGCAAAGCCAGCCTCCTGCAGGCATTTCGCGTAATTGACCACATAATCATGGACTCGGCTGCGCGGATCCCAATGCACCAGTACCGCAACGCGCCTGGCCTGGTGCAGGGATTTCGCCCCTGGCACGCGCTGCCGGATTCGCGGCATCCAACCAATCAAGCAACCCAACATCAAGCTGCTGACAAGCGATGCCAAAGCCCGCGCCCTTCGCAGCGCGGCGAGGATGGGTCTCGTCTTTGGGATCATGGTGAGATCCGTCCGGTTTCGGCGCGCTCATCGCGCGAAAACCTCTCAAGATCGGTTTGCGGCAACGGGCCCTGAGCGCGCACGGGCGGGCGGGCAAAGGCGGCGCGCGCCACCAAATCCTTGCCGTCCCTCGCCACCTCGAGCCATGGAAAATCTTGGCGTGCCAAACTGGCTTCTAGGCCCGCGCGTGAATACAGCACCGGGCACAAATACGGTGCGGCGAGTGCCAGTGCCCCGTCCCCAGTTCGCTGACCCTGCTGGATCTGCTCACAATCACGGCAGGTGATCAGCAGGCAGGACCACGCCCCCATGCAGGATTTCATCAGGGCCAACAGCATATCAGGGCGATCAAATTGCTCGATCAAGCGAAAGGCAGCCACAACGTCAAAGGGAAAGTCACCCGGACGCTGGGCCTCGATCAGCGCGTTTTGCTCCGCGCGGGACGCCGCCGGCACAAAGTTACCCGGATGGGCAGCGCTAGCGCGCCATCCCAGCACATCTCTTGCGAAAGCCAGCGTCAGTCCGGGGGGGCGTCCGAACTCACAATAAGATTGCACCTCGGTGGGCGGGAATTGCCAGAGCAGGTCGGCGCATTGGCTGAAATCGGCATCCGCCTGTTGGGCGGGCGGCATGATTTGCGGGCCGGTAGAGCCGCCGGCAGGATCAGCCCGCAGGGAACGGCATTTTGGGCAGCATTCGTAAGAGCCGCGCTCTTCGCCATTGGCCACCACGCTCACGAAATGCACCATGGCGTCAGAGCCGAGGCAGGCTGGGCAGGGGAGAGACGGCGAAGTTTTCACCGCTTCCCCGGACCCGCTCCAGTCAAGCTGGATTCGATCGAGGCTCAGAGCTGGGGTCATCCGCGCGGGCTGCGTCGTCGATCTGCCAAGTCCGAGCGCGGCCTGCAAGTCCCCGATCAGGATGGGGTCCTTCGGAAGAGCGCCGCGTTCCATGGCTTTAGCCTCAGTCTAGATAGGGCCGTTAATCTACACGTAGATTTCCGAGAATAAATCAATTGCTGCAGCGAGCGCCATCAGGGTTATGAGCGGCAATTTGAACGCAAAGCCCTGAAATAGCAATCGGTTGGCCGCAATCCCAAGCGCGGCGCAGATGGCACAGGTCCAAGCGATGTCAGGAAACCCGAGCCAGCAGGCGAGGGCGGCCAGGATTGGCGGATCGGCTTCGCCCATCCCGTCATGGCCCCGCAAGCGCCGAAATCCCTGGAGGAGAGCTGTGGATAGACCCAGAGTAGCAAGGCCAGCGAAGGCAAAAGCCGCCGCACCTTGCGCTCCTATCTGAATGTAAGCCTTTGCCAATCCGCCGATTGCAAGCCATGCCGCGGGCCAAAGGGGCGCGCTGCGCGTGCGCAGATCGCTCCAGGCCATGACGCTGAGCAGCCACAGGCATGCGCCGTGCAGGAGCCGTGGCGCGCCCGGCGGCGCACTGGCGACGGCCAGGGCCGCGCAGGCCAATCCCAAACCGGCACCCCAATATTCTTGTCGCCGGCACCTTTTCACGGCCTCACCCAAGTCCGGCAAGGGCAAAGCTGTGGCATGGCGCGATAGATACGCCCCGAGCGGCGCTCCAGCGAGCAGCACGAACAGGCCAACCGGATCCAGGGTCATGTCAACGCACGATCACCCCAGACCGCTGCCCGCGCATCCGGCTGGGGCATTATCTGCGTTTGGCAAGCGAGATTGGCTGCTCATTACGGGCGCGGAGTTCATCTGGGTCTATGGCCGGCGGATCAGTGCTTTTTTCGGGTGAGAAGCTGCCGGCTTTGCGCAAAGCCGCGGATAGCGCGCCCATGCGCGCCGCCAATTCCTCCGCCGCGTGGGCGGCCGCTTCAGGCGAGGTGATCACCCGCGGGGAGAGGAAAACCAGCAATTCCGTGCGCCGCGCCGTGCGCTCCGTGCGGCCGAACAAGGCCCCGATGACCGGGATGCGCGTCAAGCCCGGAAAGCCAGTTCGCCCCGATTGCTGGCTGTCGTCGATCAGCCCGCCAAGTACGATGGTGTGGCCTGATTGCACCGCCACGCTGGACGAAAATCGTCGCTGCGAAATGGTTGGCGTCAGGGTGGTGGCTTGCCCGGCGACACGAACCACGCTTGAAACTTCCTGCTCAACCGTCATGGTGACGAGGCCATTCGCCCCGATCCGTGGCGCGACCCGCAAGATCACGCCGGTATCGCGAAACTCGATGTTGGAGACCAAGGGCGCGGTGCCGTTTTCGGTTCCCTGTGCCTGGCGGGTCACGATGGGAACTTGATCACCAACTTGCAAGGTTGCCGATTGATTGTCCAAAACGGCAATCGAGGGGCTGGATACGACTTGCACATTGGTGATGGCGTCAAGCGCATCGAGCACGACGCGGGCCGTATCCTGATTGGCCAGCAGGAAATTGAACCCGGGAAATAAAGCTTGCGGGATCAGGCTGGAACCGAGCGTGAGGCCTCCCGAGGAGCTGTTGCCATCGCCGCCGCCGGGCCCCTTGGTATCAAAGAAGTATTGGACACCAAACCGCAGATCGTCATTGAGCGTGACTTCGGCGATGGTCACATCAATGAGCACCTGCTCGGGCAGGGTGTCGATCGCCGCCAAAGCGCGGCTCACAAAGGTGTGCCCGTCCGCGCGCGCCATCACCAATAGGGAATTGTTGGAGCCATCGGCGACAATGCGAGCCAAAGGCGCGCCATCGATCGCCCCGACCGAAACCGGACCGCCGGCACCGGTCTGGCCCGAGGAGAAAGGCGCGAGATCAGCGACGCGTGCTGGCCCGCTATTGGCGGTGCCAGCCTGGGAAGCCTGACCGGTGGAGGCGGTCGCCTGCGCCAAATCCGGTGCCACGGCACCCGCGTCACTTTGTCCGCCGCTTTGCCCCAACAACCCGCCGAGCAATTGGGCGGCATCGCGTGCCGCGATATTCACGACCGGGTAGGCCCGCAGCGATAGGCTGGCACCGCTGGCGCGATCCAGTTTTTCGATCAGCGCCTCTATTTTCGTCAGGGTCGACCGGTTGGGTGCCGCGACCAGCACCGAATTCAGCCGCTCAAGCGGGGAAATTCGGATGCCGCTCCCGCCGCCGGGCGCGCTGCCGGTCCCGGCGTCTTCGGTGACATTCATCGCCACCCGCAATTCGCGGACGATGTCGCGTGGAGCCGCGAATTGTATGGGGTAGATGGCCAGCGCTTCCCCCCCCAGGCCGCTATCTTGCAGCGCTTCGATGGCCGAGGCGATCGATTGACGCTCCGCGGAGGTGCCAACGGCGAGTAGGAGATTAAGCCGCGGTGCAGAGCGCAACAAATTGGGGCGCGAAGCCACCCCTTCGAGCAGGCCGCGCACCTCGTCGCCGTTCAGTCCCCGCATGGGGAAAACGGAGATGCCATAGCCAGCCTGCCCGGCGGGCCGCACAGGCAGGCCCTGTCCCAAGGCGTTGTCGATGGGGGTTACAATATAGCGGCCCTGTTGCTCGATCAGGGCACAATTATTGAGGCTCAACGCCGATTCAAACGCGTGCAGCAGCTGATCGCGCGAGAGCTCCCCGTTGGTGGACAATGTCACCCGGCCCTGGGCGCGCGCATCGATCGAGTAGGGCAAGCCAAGCAAATCGCCCAACACCAGCTTGGCGGCTTCGGCCAAATCGGCATCGGCAAGCTCAACCGAGCCTCCGCTTCCCAGCAAAACCTGTGGCGCTTTGACCGCTTCTTCCGGCTCAACGACAATCTGTTTTTCCTGCGGCGCAGCCTGCGTTTCAGGGAAAACCGCCTGCGACTGCCCAGGGGCTTTGCTCGGCTCGGCGGATGTCAGCTGCGTCTGGGTGGGATCGGGCAGGCCTTCGAATATACGATCGGAAGGGGGTGGGTGCGGCGTCGCGCAGCCCGATAGCATCGCCGCCGCCACGAGGCCGCGAGTTAACCCAGTCGAATCGACGCGAGCTGCCATGCTCCTCCCATACCCGCATTCTCCGCCATCGCCAAATACGCTAACGCAGCAGGTGCGACGCGGCACCTCGGTTTGCTTGCTTGCAGGGGAAGGCTTTTTCCGAGTGGTGGGCGACAAAGAAGCGATAGCATTGTTTTGCTCAAGGCGTTCGAAAGGCCCAGAGCGGCACCAAGAGTCGCGTCACTTCGTCAGGCGATAATCCTCAATCGCGATTCCTGCTGGCAAAAGCGGCATCTCAGCGAGGCTGCGTAAATGCCCTTCAAGCCGTATGCCGCCGGCGGTGGCCAAAATAGCGAGATCCCGGCGCGTTAGTTCCGTGCTCCACCAGGCTGTTAAGAGACTAACCCCATCTCCGCACAGGCTCATGTCCATCGCCGATGTCATGTTTTCGGCGATATTGCGTTGCGCCGCAGCGAGCATACTGGCTTTAGCAATTGTGAAAGTCATCGACGCATCGAACGGGCCGGCGAATACAGTCAAACTGGTTGGCGCGTGATTGGTTAATTGGGCGCTGCGGGCGCTTGGCAAAACGGCCATCGCCAGATCCGCGCCATAGGCCGCGCTTGGCAAAGCCCCCATGCACGCAGCCCCAGCCAATGCCGCCGATAGCGCTTGGTTGTATACACATGAACGCAAAGCGGCGCGAAGCCAAGGGGCGTGGGGCATGGTGATTCCCAACAAAACTCTAGAATACTATCCTAAAGCCCTGAAACTCCTCCCTTAGGCTATCGTTAATTATCTCCACGCGCAGCAACCGAACGCAGCCAAAGCCAATTCGACTGCAGAAACTTGAAGCCAATTGTTCAAGAGGCGGGACTGCCGGGTGAGCGCAACTCTTCTGCCCCGGCGCGTTTGCGCTATTGCGGGCGCATGGCCCCTGCCAATTGGCGGCGGTAATATTCCTGCGCGGCGTCGGGCTGGGCGGTCATCAGCTCATCATAGAAGAAATCGCCATGCGCATCGGCATGCCCCCCGCGCACCCCAGCGGTGGAGGGCACGGTTTTGCTATCGAATACCGTTTCAAACCGGCGCTTCAGCGCGTGATCAGCATCGCTCATGCTTGCCTCAATGCCCAGCGCCGCCAAACTGGTGACGCCATAATCTTGGATACCGCAGGG
>JAKFWI010000025.1 GCA_021731965.1 Hyphomonadaceae bacterium
CCATATTATCTTGATAATCGGCCCCTTTTCGCTGTATCGCGCCATGCGATTGCGCGAGGTGCCGCGGGTGAAATACGCGCCGCGCTTGGGATGGGTGCCGGGATAGGTGCGGTAGGCGATGCCATCGCCATCCACATCGGTGTAGCGGCCAAAGAAGGTGTCGGCTTCCAGCGCCGCCCCATCGAGGATCTTGCCGCGGTCCAGCCGCCGGCTCTCGTCCCAAGTGAAAGGCGCGACCAGCCATTCCTGCATGCCGATATCGAGATCGAGCATCACAAAAATCGTGGTTTGCAGCCGATCGGCCAAATCGAAGGCTTGCGCGCCCATCTCGAAGCATTCGCCCGGATCGGCGGGCAGCAGCAGCACGTGCTTGGTGTCCCCGTGCGAGGCGTAGGCGGCCAGCAGCAAATCCGATTGCTGCGTGCGCGTCGGCATGCCCGTGGACGGCCCGCCGCGTTGCACATCGAAAATAACCGCTGGGATTTCGGCGAAGTAAGACAGCCCAATGAATTCGTTCATCAAGGAAATGCCGGGGCCGGACGTGCAGGTGAAAGCGCGTGCGCCGTTCCAGGCCGCGCCGATCACCATGCCGATTGAGGCGATCTCGTCCTCGGCCTGCACGATGGCGTAGCGCCTGGTGCCATCCGCATCGGTGCGCAGCTCGGCGCAATAGCTGGCGAAGGCCTCGGCCAGGGAGGTTGAGGGCGTGATCGGATACCAGGCGCAGACGCTGGCCCCGCCATAGACTGCCCCCAGCGCCGCCGCCGCATTGCCTTCGACGAAAATGCGCTTGCCGACATTATCCGCGCGGCGGATCTGCAAGCCGATCGGCGCGAGCTTCGCGCTGGCCCAATCGCGCCCCAAATGAAAGGCCTGCACATTGGCACCGATCAATTTCGCCTTGCTGGCGAACGCTTCGGCCAACAAGGTTTCGACCACCTGTGGCTCAATACCCAGCAAATGCGAAAGCGCGCCGACATAGGCAATGTTTTTGAACAATTGGCGGTCGCGCGGCAACGTGTAGGCTTCGTTGCAGATGGCGGTCAGCGGCACGCCCAATACGTGGATATCGGGCCGGAATTTGGACTGCGGCATCGGCTTGGTGGAATCGTAGAAAAGATAGCCGCCCGGCAGCAATTCGGCGACATCGTCATCCCAGGTTTGCGGATTGAGCGCGACCGCCAAATCCACCCCGCCGCGCCGACCCAGATGGCCCGCTTCGCTAACGCGCACCTCATACCAGGTGGGCAGGCCCTGGATGTTGGATGGGAAAATGTTGCGGGGGGCCGCCGGCACGCCCATGCGCAGCACGGCTTTGGCGAACAGGCCGTTGGCACTGGCTGAGCCCGATCCGTTGACATTGGCAAATTTGATAACGAAATCATTGACCGCGGCGATGGCGCGGGCCCCCGTTTGGTCTTGTTTCACCGCCTGCATGCCGGCCCCGCTTGCGTGAGATCGATCAAATATTTCTGCATGTCCCACGCGCCGGTGGGGCAGCGTTCCGCGCACAGCCCGCAATGCAGGCAGACATCCTCATCCTTGGCCATGATACGCTTGGTCAGCAGGCCATCGGCCACATAGATATCTTGGGTGAGGTTGGTGGCTGGGGCTTTTAGCCGCGCGCGCAGACCCTCTTCTTCGCCATTGTCGGTGAAGGTGATGCAATCCATCGGGCAGATGTCTACGCAGGCGTCACACTCTATGCAGGCCTTGGCGTTGAATACGGTTTGGATATCGCAATTGAGGCAACGCTGGGCTTCCTTAAAGCCAATGGCGCGGTCAAACCCCAATTCCACCTCAAGTTTGAGATTGGACAACGTTTGCGCCTTGTCGCGGTGCTGGACTTTGAAACGCCGATCATTGGCAATGTCATTGTCATAGGACCATTCGTGGATACCCATTTTTTGGGAAATCACGGTGACGCCGGGGGGCGGGCGGATGGTCACATCCTCGCCATTCAGGAATTTATCGATCGATACCGCGGCGCTATGGCCATGGGCCACGGCCCAGATGATGTTTTTGGGGCCAAAGGCCGCGTCACCGCCAAAAAACACATGCGGCAAAGACGATTGCAAAGTTTCCTGGTGCACGATCGGCATGTCGGAGCCGTCGAACGCCAAGCCGATATCGCGCTCGATCCAGGGAAAGGCGTTTTCCTGGCCAACCGCGACCAATACGTCATCGCAGGCAAAATGCTGATCGGGCTCACCCGAGGGCACGAGCTGGCGCCGGCCTTTGGCATCGATCTGTGGCTGCACCTTCTCGAACACAACCCCGGTCAGCTTGCCATCCTCGTGGGTGAATGCCTTGGGCACCAAATAATTGAGGATGGGGATATCCTCATGCAGGGCATCCTCCTTTTCCCAAGGGGAGGCCTTCATCTCGGTGAAGCCCGAGCGCACCACCACTTTCACATCCTCCCCGCCAAGGCGGCGCGCGCTGCGGCAGCAATCCATGGCCGTGTTGCCGCCGCCCAACACGATGACGCGCCGGCCGATGGCCTTGGTGTGCTCGAAGGAGACGTTGGAGAGCCAGTCGATGCCGATATGGATATTGGCGGCGGCCTCCCTGCGGCCGGGCAGATCGAGATCGCGCCCGCGCGGGGCCCCTGCGCCCACGAAGATCGCGTCATAGCCCTGCTTGAGCAAAGCCTGCAGGCTGTCCACCCGCTCATTCAGCCGCAGCACCGGGCCGAGCGCGGCGATATAGCCCACCTCTTCGTCGATGACCTCCTCGGGGAGGCGAAAGCGCGGGATCTGGCTGCGGATCATGCCGCCGGCGCGTGCATCGCCATCGAACACATGCACTTCATAGCCCAAAGGGGCCAAATCGCGCGCCACGGTCAGCGAGGCGGGCCCCGCTCCAATGCAAGCCACCTTGCGGCCATTGGGCGCAGCCCGCTGGGGCAAGAAAGCGGTGATATCGTCTTTGTTGTCGGCGGCCACGCGCTTCAGGCGGCAAATGGCCACCGGCTCATCTTCCACGCGGCCGCGCCGGCAGGCCGGCTCGCACGGGCGGTCACAGGTGCGCCCTAAAATACCAGGGAAAACATTGGACTTCCAATTGATCAGATAGGCCTCGGTGTAACGCTGATCTGCAATCAGGCGAATATATTCCGGCACTGGCGTGTGGGCCGGGCAGGCCCATTGGCAGTCCACCACTTTGTGGAAATAGTCCGGATTGCTGATGTCTGTCGGCTGCATGGCCGGCTCCCCTGAGGACATGCGCTTGCCCGCGCACGTTCGTGTATCCGCTATCTGAGCGGCGCGCGCCCCGCTTGTCCAGCGGGGCTTAACGCAGATGCCCACAAAGTCGCGGTGTCAACCCGGTGATTGAAAAGCGCGCCATATGCCGCGATCATGGGTGTGCGGCCGATCATGGCCGGCATGCTTGAATGCGGTGCGTATGCTGAGACCCTCCGGTGATCTGACCATGGCCGATATTGCGCGGATGGCGGGGGTATCGGAATCCACCGTTTCTCGTGCGTTGGCGGGCTCAAGCCGCGTCGCCGCCAGCACGCGCCAGCGCATCGCCGAGCTGGCCAGCGCGACGCGCTACACAGTCAACGAAAGCGCCCGCAGCCTGCGCTTGGGCCGCACCCGCACCGTGGAAGTCCTGATCCCGATCGAGCCGGACAATCCCCAATCCATTTCCGATCCCTTTTTCCTCGATCTGTTGGGGGCCATCGCCGATGCGCTGACCGCGCGCGGTTATGATTTGCTGCTCTCCAAATCCCCGCCTTGGGGCAAGACGCCGCGCGGCAATTCCCTGGTATCGGGACGGGCGGATGGCATGATCATCATTGGCCAGGGCAAGCGCCTCCAGGAATTGCGCGATCTCGCCCAGGCGCATGCGCAAATCGTGGTGTGGGGCGCGCATCTGGACGGAGAAGATTACACGATTGTCGGCGGCGATAACCGCGAGGGTGGGCGCTTGGCCTGCGCGCACCTCATTGGCCTGGGGCGCACGCGCATTGCCTTTATGGGCGATTATCGGCTCCCCGAGATCCGTCTACGCCATCAGGGTTATCTCGAGGCGATGGGCGCGGCGGGACTCAGCGTCGATGGCGCGCTCGTGGTGCCTGCCAAGTTCGATCGCGAAAGCGCGTTCGCTGCGGCGCAGGCTTTGATTGCAGGCGCGCCGGATGTGGACGGGGTGGTGGCCTCCAGCGATGTGATCGCCATGGGCGTGATCAGCGCGCTGGCGCAAGCGGGGCGGCGCACGCCCGCGGATGTCGGCGTGGTGGGCTATGACGATATCTACAGCGCGGCCTGGTTCAACCCGTCTTTGACCACCATCAGCCAATCCATCCGCCGCGGCGGGGATGCCTTGGTTGATGCCTTGTTTGCCCGCATGGCCGGTGAGCCGGCCGCCAATGTATTGCTGCCGGCGCAGCTCATTGTACGCGCCAGTTGCGGCGCGCAAGGGCTCACCAAAACGAAAAGAGGATCGCGGCGGTCAAACCCATAAGCGCCAGCGCCTGCAAGCGGTAATCCTTCCACCAGGCCCCGGTCATGAGCGCGGATTCTTCGCGGTAGAGCTTTGGCGTCCACAAGAAGGCCTCGATCTGCTCTGCTGGGGCGGGCGTGGTGGCGAGGCTGACGACCACCAACACAATCGAGGAGAACACGAACATGATGGGGCCGATATAGAGGAAATGTAGATGCAAGCCTATGGTGCCGTTCAGCGCCTGTAGACTGGCGTTTTCCGGGGCGGCGGCCGCCAGGCCCGGCAAAATGGCGTTCAGGCCCATCATGACGCCCCCGCCAATAAAGCCCAAAGTCAGTGCCCAAAAGGCACCCGCCGCATTGGCCCGCCGCCAAAAACTGCCCAGCAAAAATAGCGCCACCACCGGGCCCACGGTATAAGACAGGATTTGTTGCAGGTATTTGAACAGGGATTCAAAGCGGCCGATCTGCGGGGCCCACAGCACGGCCATGACCATAAACACGATGGTGGCGATCCGCCCGATGCGCGTCAGCTCGCGATCCTGCAAAGCAGGCCGCATGGGGCGTATGAAATCCATGGTGATCAAGGTCGATGCCGAATTCAGCGTCGAGGCGATGGAAGACATCAAGGCCGCGATAAAACCAGCCAAAGCCAGCCCCAATATGCCGCTCGGCAGCAAGTCAAACATCAGCGCGGGGAATACCAGATCGGGCCGATCAAGCTTGGGGTAGAGCAAAATCGCCATGGTGCCGGGCAAAACCATGATGAACAGCACCGGCAGCTTCAGCAGGCCGGCCAGCAAGGCCCCGCCGCGCCCGTGCGCCAGGCTTTTGGCGCTGAGCATGCGCTGCGCCATGAATTGGTTGGTGCACCAGAAATAGAAGCCGAGCAGCGGCACCCCGGTGATCAGGCCCAGCCAGGGCACGCCCGGATCATTCAGGGGGCGGATCAGGCTGAGCTTTTCTGGCGGGGTGACGGCCAGCACGGTGGCCCAACCGCCTTCAATCTTGTTCAGCGCGAAAACGGTGATCAGCGCCGAGCCGATCAACAAAATGAAGGCCTGCACCACTTCGGTGATCATCACCGCCGATAGGCCGCCCAATACGGTGTATATCCCGGTGAGCGTGGCCAGGATGGCAATCAATTGCCAGCTCTGCATCTGCGGAAAGACAAACTCGAGCAGCAGCGAGCCCGCATAGAGGCTGGCGGCGGTATCCACCACAATGTTCAGAAACAAGGTGAGCCACGCGAACATGGTGCGGGCGCGCCGATCAAAGCGCCGCTCCAGATATTCCGGCATGGTATAAACTTGGCTGCGCAGCACCATGGGCAAAATGAAGATGCAGAAGAACACCAAAACGACGCCGGCCATCCACTCATAATTATAAACCGAGATGCCGGTGGAATAGGCATCCCCCGCCAGGCCCACCAAAGTGGTGCTGGAAATATTGGAGGCAAACAGCGCAAAGCCGATCATGAACCAATTCATGTTGCGCCCTGCCAGGAAGTAATCCTTCGCGCCCTTGGTGTTGCGCGAGGCCGCAGCCCCCAGCACAATCATCATCACGGCATAAAGCCCCAGGATCCAGATATCCAACGTGCTCAAATGCGGCTGCGGCATGCAATCCCCCCAAAGCGCGCCGCGATCGAGCGCGTGTTTATTATAGGCCGGCCGGCTTATGCCGTGCGCCAGTTTGCGCCATCGCGGCGTGCGCGCCTGTGGCGCCGCCGCAACGGGTTTAAAGAGAGTATAGCCATCGCGTCGCGAACCGCAAGAAGCCTATTGCAATCGATTGGCAAAGCGCGATGCTCAAATCTGGTGATGTCATTTGGCACGTGGCGTTAAGCTGCGGCCGTTCGCCGGGAGGTAGAAATGCGTGCTGGAAGTATGAAAACCGCATGGCTATGCTCGTCAGCTTTGATGCTGGCGTTGGCCATTGGTGCGCCGCAAGCGCTTGCCCAAGAGGTTGCACCGGCCCCCGTGGCGACGGAGGCCGTTGATGATTTGGGGCTGGATGAAATCGTCGTCACCGCCGTATCGGGCGGGGCCTCCAAATTCCGCAGCAGTGTTTCGGTCAGCGATCTCAGCCTTGAGGAGTTGGAAAACTTCGCGCCGCGCTCCACCGCGGAATTGTTTCGCAACATTCCGGGCATCCGCTCGGAATCGTCAGGCGGTGATAACAACGCCAATATCCAGGTGCGCGGCCTGCCCGTGACCACTGGAGGCGCGAAATTCGTGCAATTGCAAGAAGACGGCCTGCCGGTTTTGTCTTTCGGGGACATCACTTTTGGCAATGCCGATAATTATCTGCGCGCCGATTACAATATCGCGCGGGTCGAGGCGATCCGCGGCGGTTCTGCCTCTACTTTTGCATCGAACGCGCCCGGTGCCGTCATCAATTTCATTTCCCGCACGGGGGAGCAGGAGGGCGGCGATATCGCCATCACCCGCGGTGTGGATTTCGACACCACGCGCGTGGATGTCAATTATGGTGCGCCCATCAGCGATACATTATCCTTTAACATTGGCGGCTTTTATCGTGTGGGCGAAGGCGCGCGCGAAGCGGGCTTTAATGCCGAGAATGGCGGGCAGATCAAAGCCAATATCACCAAGAGGTTTGAGCAGGGCTATCTGCGCTTTTACTTCAAGCACTTGAACGATCGCGCCATCCCCTATCTTCCGGCCCCGGTGCGGCTGGAAGGCGGGCGGGCCCGGCCGATCCCGGGTTTTGATTTCCGCGATCAAACGCTATCCACCGGCAATTTATTGACCAATACGCGGATCGATAGTGGCGATCTCAACACCACAAATGTCCAGAACGGGGTCCGTACGATCTCCACGTCACTGGGTGCTGAAGGGGAATTCAACCTGCCCGGCAATTGGAAGATTAGCGACAAGATCCGCTATTCAGATAATCGCGGCGGCTTTGTTGGCACCTTCACCAATGGCGTGCTGAATGCCGCGACGACGGCGGCCCAGTTTGGCGGCACGTCTTTGCGCTACGCCAACGGTCCCAACGCTGGCCAGACGCTGACCAATCTGGCGAACTTGAATGGCAACGGCCTGATCATCGACAATCTCTTGTTCGATGTGCGGGTTAACAGCCTCAATCAATTCGTCAATGATTTGAAGCTGAGTAAGGAGTTTCAAGTCGGTGGCGGCGATCTGAACATCACGGGCGGCTATTATAAGTCCGTGCAGCAGATCGAAACGGTGTGGTCATTCAATATCTTTCTGCAGGACGCCTTGGGATCGAATGCCGCCTTGATCGATGTGATCGGGGCCAATGGCCAATCGCGCAGCGTGGGCGGCGTGCGCGCCTTTGGTATTTTCGATCCCTTCTTTAACCTGACCTATGATCGTGACGCATTGTATAGTTCCGTCACCTGGACGGGAGAGAAGCTAACGCTCGATGGCAGCTTCCGGTATGATGATTTGCTGGGGCGCGGCAACAGCAATATTGGTGCGCCCGCTGGCTCACCGCTGGGCGGCTTTCTTTTTCGCAATATTGATGTCAACGGCGATGGATTGATCACGCCCGCCGAAACCGCCATCGGCACGGTGGATCGCACCAGTCTCTTTGCCATCAATTACAATGTCGATTACTTCTCCTATTCCTTCGGCGGTAATTATGTGGTCACGCCGGAACTGGCCGTGTTTGGCCGCTATAGCCGGGGCGGGGTCGGCAATGGCGATCGTGTCGTGCTGGGCGGCAGCGGCTTTAATTCGTCCGGCAATTTGCTCGATGACGGCATCGCCGTTGATATCGTGCGTCAGGCTGAAATCGGCCTGAAATATCGCGAAGAAGGCAGCACCATTCCGGGGCGCTTCAGTGCCTTCCTCACCGGCTTTTATGCCAACGCCGAGGAAAGCAATTTCGAAGTGACCTCGGGGCGCAGCTTTGACCGCACCACGCGCGGTTTGGGGATCGAGCTGGAGAGCTCCTATCGGCTGGGAGGCTTCAATTTGGCCACGGGGCTGACGTACACCAATTCCCGCATCCGCCGCGATGTCATCACACCCGCCAATGTTGGCAACACGCCGCGCCGGCAAGCCGCGGTGATTTATCAGATCACCCCTTCTTATGAAGTGTTCGGCCATGTTTTCGGGGCCAATATTGTCGGCACCACCTCATCTTTCGCGCAGGATAACAATGTGCTGAGATTGCCCGGCTTTGCGCAGGTCAATTTGTTCGCCAATTTCCGGCTCACCGACGGGCTGACATTTGCGGTCAATTCCAATAACGTTAGCAACGCCTTTGGTTTGACAGAGGCAGAAGAAGGCGTGCTTCCGGCTAATGGCATTGTGCGGGCGCGCCCGATCAATGGCCGCACCACTTCGGTTTCGCTGCGCTATTCTTTCTAACGCAGTGAGGTATCGGGAAGGAGTAGGGGCGGGCCCCTACTCCTTATTCCTTCAAGGTGGATGATGGCGGACGATGAGCATGGCGCGGCATCGGATGCCGAGTTTCACGCACGTGCAGCGCGCTGGCACGGCGATCTAAATCGCGCTTTGCACGCGCTGTATGGTGAGAGGGCGGATTTCGCCGCGTGGCAGGCCAAGGCCCTGCAGATTGCGCTGGAAGCGCATCGGGCGCGCCCCGCCGCCTTGCGGGCGTTGGATCGGGCGCGCGAAGCGGATCCGGCCTGGTTTTTGGCCCCCGATCGCATCGGCTATTCCTGTTATGTGGATCGCTTCGCCGGCACCCTTGAGGGCGTAAGCGCGCGCATCGGTTACTTGCAGGAATTGGGGGTCACCTATCTGCATTTGCTGCCATTTTTGAAGATGCGGCCGGGCTGTAATGATGGCGGCTTTGCCGTATCGAGCTATCGGGCGGTGGAGCCAAGCCTCGGCGACATGCACGATCTCGCGGCCCTGGCGCAGCGCCTGCGCGCAGGCGGCATCAGCCTTTGCGCTGATCTCCTGTGCAACCACACCGCCGACGATCACGAATGGGCGCTGCGGGCCAAAGCCGGGGATGCCCATTATCGCGATTATTATTTGACCTTTGCCGATGAGGCACAAACCAAGGCCTTTGAGGCCCATCTCGGGCAGGTCTTTGCCGTTACGGCTCCCGGCAATTTCACTTTTTCACCTGAGCTGCAGGCCTGGGTGTGGACCACGTTTTACCCCTATCAATGGGATCTCAATTTCGCCAATCCGGCGGTCTTGCTGGAAATGGCTGCGGCCATGTTGAATTTGGCCAATCACGGGGTGGAGGTGTTTCGGCTCGATTCGGCGCCTTTTCTTTGGAAGCGGCTGGGCGGCGATTGCCAGAACGAGCCGCAGGCCCATGCCATCATCCAGGCCCTGCGGGCCTTGGCGGCGATCGCGGTTCCGGCTGTGGCCCTGAAGGCCGAGGCCATCGTCCCGGCGGCGCAGCTGGTGGATTATCTTGGCATTGGCCCATCGGCGGGCAAGGAATGCCATCTCGCCTACAATACCAATTTGATGACCCTGCAATGGGCGGCGCTGGCGCGCGGCAATGCCGAATTGCTGGCCGAGGGGCTGATGGCCATGCCGCGCCCGCCGCCAAACACGGGCTGGCTTTCTTATGTGCGCTGCCACGATGATATCGGTTGGGGCGTCCTGCGCGGTGGCCCGGAGGGCAAAGCGCGCGATTGGGAGGCGCTGCGCGGGTTTTTGAGCAAATTCTACGCAGGCGAGACGGAAAATTCCTTCGCCAGCGGCGCGGCTTTCCAAGTGACCAATGCGCAAGCCGTGCACGGCACCTCCGGCAGCTTGGCCTCTTTATGCGGGCTGGAGCGGGCGCTGCTGGCCGGCGATGCAGGGGAAATGGATCTGGCGGTGCGCCGTATTTTGCTGATGGCGGCGGTCTCCTTCGCGTTTGGCGGCGTGGCCTTGATCAATATGGGCGATGAGCTGGGCCAGCTGAATGATCTCACCTTTGCGCAGGGGCCGCGATATGACGGGGATGGCCGTTGGCTGCACCGCGGGGCCATGGATTGGGGGCAGGCGGCGCTGCGCACTGCGCTGGGATCGATCCCCGGGCGCGTGTTTAGGGGCTTTCAGGCCCTGGCCCGCGCCCGCGCCACTTTGCCCTTGGGCCGCGCCCCCGATCTGGTGGAAACCGGGCCTGCATCGGTGCTGCGCATGCATCATCGCCAAAGCGGCGCGCATTTTCTGCTTCTGGCCAATTTTTCGCCGCGCGAAGTGCCGGTTGCTTTACCTGCTGGGGTGTGGCGCGATGTCTTGCAGGATAAGGACGGCCTAAGCGGCGAACTGCCCCTGGAGGGCTATGGCGCGCGCTGGCTGTTAAGGGCGGGTATCGTGAATAAGACGGGCTAGAGCGGATCCCGATTTGACCTATCGCAGGTCAAATCGGGTGAATCCGCCCTACACTTAGTGATTAAACCCGTTCTCGTCCCAAAACCGCATCACACTTTTCGGGAACGGGTCTAAGCTTGGAGACATGGCCATGAGCGATGCGCCGGTTTTTTTTGGCCTGGAGGCTGGCGGCACCAAATGCGTGTGCTTGGTGGCTCGTGGGGCGGATGCCATTCTGGCCCAGGCCGCTTTGCCCACCACCAATCCGGCGCAGACGATCGGCGCGGCGCGCGCGTTCTTTACCGAGGCCAGCGCCTGGGTGCGCCCAGCGGGATGCGGCATCGCTTCGTTCGGGCCGATCCAACTCGATACCGAGGCCGCGGATTTTGGCCACATCGCCAATACGCCCAAGCCAGGCTGGAGCGGCGCGGATATGCGCCAGGTGTTCGCCGGGTTCGATGCGCCGCTGGCGCTGGAAACCGATGTCAACGGCGCAGCGCTGGCCGAATGGATTTGGGGCGCGGGCCGGGGCTTGCGCAGCTTTGCTTACGCCACCATTGGCACCGGCATCGGTGCGGGCGTGCTGCGCGATGGGCGCGCCTTGCGCGGAGCGTGGCATTTCGAATTGGGGCATCTGCGCCCGCGCCGCGCGCAGGGCGATGACTTTGCCGGAACATGCCCCTTTCACGGCGATTGCCTTGAGGGTTTGGCTAGCGGCCCGGCGATCCAGGCACGATGGGGCGTGCCGCTTTCGGCGCTGGCGGATGATCACCCGGCCCACGCCATGCAGGCTGAGTATCTTGGCCAATTGTGCGCCGCTTTGGCTTTTGCCCACGCGCCGGAACGCATCGTTCTCGGCGGCGGGGTGATGCAGGTGCCGGGCTTGCTGGAGCGCACAGCTAGCGCTGCTCATGCGTTGATCGGGGGTTATGCCTCCTGGCCAGCGGCGCTTGACAGTTCGGGCTTTGTGCAGAGGCCGCTATTGGGTGATCGCGCTGGGCCCTTGGGGGCGATCGCCTTGGCGATGCGCGCTGCGGGCTAGCAGGCTGCTGAAGAACTCCAGCGCGGCCGCGACGGCAAGAATTTTTTGCTCTTCCTGAGCAGGAGCCGGGTGCAGCGCGATGCGGGGCATCGGGCCAGACCGGCGACGCACTCAGGATAAAAAATCCTGCCGTCCTAGAGGGATGCGGCCGATTTCGGCTTCGGGTTCGTCGTGTCCCAGCCCCCGGTGCACCGCTACGCGAACTGGGCCTCTCCTGCCCGAAAGCGCAAAATCGGCTTCGCATCGCGGCTCGCGGGAGTCCTTCAACAGCCTGCTAGGCCGTTCTCAGGTCTTGGCGCAGGCGCGCTTCTGGCGGCAGGCCCCGGCCTGGCAAGGTGCGCACACCTTGGCAGAATTGCTCGGCATGGATCAAGAAGCGCAGCACTTCGCGGGCTGGCATGCTGCGCAACAGCGCTGGCGGCTCCATCGGCACGAAGGCCATCGACCAGTCGGGAAAGGCCCGGCCCTTGACCTCCACACCCAGGATTTGCTGCACATCGCTGTGGCGCGGATCTGTCTTGATGCGGGCATAGAGTTCCAACACCCGGCTTTCCTCCCCTTCCAGCGATTGGATGAAGGCCTGGAGGCTGTAGGCCAAGACGCCCGTCAAATGCTGGTGGCTGTTATGGCTCAAGCATTGGCGACGGATATCGTGGACGAGATCGACCAGGTCATCTTCATCCAGCCCAGGCGGGGGGCTGGAAACATAGATCAGGCGGAAAACCCCCATATTCGTCTCCTGGGCCGCACGTGCACCGCAACCTCTAGCAGCAAAGGCTGCGTTGATTGCCATCGCGTTAAGCCGCAAGCGCGGTTGCGCCAGGGGGGCGGATCGAAGCGTTCAGCCAGGCGGCATTTTTTCTTTTAAAAACCGATCGATCTCCACAAGGAATTGCGTGCGCCCGTCCCAGGTTGAAAACCAGTGATCATCACCTTTCAGCACAACAGTCTGCACATTCTTGTTGGCCGCCTTCAGCGCATTGATCATGGCTTTGGGTTGTTCGGCAGGCACCACGCTATCTTCGGTGGAATAGACCACCAAGACCGGGGCCTTTACCGCCTGCGCGAGATGGACCGGTGAGGCGGCGCGCAGCTTTTCAAGCGCCGTGCTGGGATCGCCCATGGACCCGCGCCAGAAATCATAGACGGAGCTGTTCCCGCCCGAATTTTCCTTGGTGCGCCGCAGCATCAATTCCAGATCGGACACCCCATTGACGCTGACGGCGCAGGCATAGCGATCAGGGGTGAGGGTGATTCCGGCGAGGGCCGCATAGCCGCCATAGCTCGCCCCCATGATGCACACGCGCGATCCATCCACCATGCCGGCCTTGATCAAGGCCGCCACGCCATCTTCGGCATCGGTTTGCATCAGCCCGCCCCATTGGCCCTTGCCCGCCGATTCCCATTTTCGGCCAAAGCCGGAAGACCCCCGGAAATTCGGCTGCAACACCGCATACCCGCGGGACGCCAGAAACTGGGACCAGAAATCATATTGCCACACATCGCGGCTGTGCGGGCCGCCATGCACCAGAAGAATGAGGGGGAGATTCTTTGCCTCTCGGCCGCGCGGCACGGTGAGATAGCCGGGGATGCGTACGCCATCGCGGGCCTTGAATTTGATGGATTGCACGGGGGAGATGGCCGCCTCCGGCAAATCCGGGTAATCGCTGGTGATCCGCGTCAATTTCCGGTCGGCCGGCTCGAACAAATAATAATTGCCGGCTGAAAGCTCGCTCGTGCGGCCATAGACAATGAAACGGGCCCGATCCCGAGACCAATCGATCAGCCGCGCCTCGCCATCGGCGAAAAAATCCTGGATCGCCTCATAATAACTGACCAGCGTGGAATCGAAGAAATGCTGGCGCTCGGTGAATGCATCGGTGTAACGCGCCCCGATGATCAGATGCGTGTGGGGATCCATGATCACCCCATCGACATCAAACCCCGGAATTTCGAAAAAGACGCTCTTTTCGCCAGTTTTCAGATCGACGGCGATCAGCTTGTCGGTATCGCCTTCCAGCGCCTCGTCATCATAGGCATTGCTGGTGATCAAGCGCCCATCGGCGGCCAGCCCGAACAAAGCTGGGCCAAGGCCGGTCAAGGATTGCCCCTCGGCGATCTTTCTGCGTGGCCCCTCGCCATGCGCATAAAGCGCCCAGATATTGGCCTTTTCATCCAGCGTGTCGATGCTGGCGACGATCTTGCCCGAGGGATCCAATTCGATGGCCCGGGTTTTGGGCGTGGCAGTGGCGGTAACGGATGCACTGCCGCTGCGCAGATTGACACGGAATACAGCGAGCTTGGCCCC
This sequence comes from Hyphomonadaceae bacterium, assembly GCA_021731965.1. GTDB lineage: Bacteria > Pseudomonadota > Alphaproteobacteria > Caulobacterales > Aquidulcibacteraceae. The sequence continues at coordinate 14,092 of JAKFWI010000025.1, forward strand.
GGCATCCGGGCTGGTACGCGAAATCATCCGGCCGAAGCCAGGATCGCCCTCGATCGGGGCCAACACATAGCTGAGATTTGTGTCGGCCCAGCTATCGGCCTCTCTATCCATCAACAATACCTGCTTGCGCGTTTTCAGATCGGCCGTGCCGGTGCGAAAATACTCAAGCTGACGGCGCGCACCGGTGAAATAATAGCCCGCAGCCGCGGCGCGATCGGAGGGAATTGTTGTGCTGAAAGTATATCTGGCCAGATCGCTGTCGATCCAATCCACCCCGCGCAGCACCTGATCCTTCTGGGTGCGCGCGCCATAGACCATCTTGGCCGATTCCAAATCCACAATCGCGACAACCGAAAATTCCGGCGTATTCAGCGCCTCGGCGATCTTCGTGCCGTCGGGGGAGATGGCCATCCCGGCCACTTGCGGCAGGCGGCCAAATTCCTGCGCCGGGATTTCTGCGGGGGAGGCCGATTGGCCAAACACCGGTTCGATCCCGATCCAGAGGAGGAGAAGAAGGGCTCGCAACATTGTGCGCGGCATGCATGGCCTCCCCTGATGGCTTTCAGCGAGGCAAGTTCAGCACGGCCCAGCCTGCGCGGTCAAGGCACTTGCCCTCTTTACGCCACTTTGATCCGCGTTGCCGCCTCTGGCAGATCCTGGCCGAAGGCGCGCTGATAAAACTCCGCCACCGTGGGCCTCTCCAGCTCATCGCATTTGTTGAGGAAGGTGACGCGGAAGGCATGGGCGGTTTCGCCGAAGATCACCGCGTTTTCCGCCCAAGTGATCACGGTGCGCGGGCTCATCACCGTGGAAATATCGCCGTTCATGAAGGCGTTGCGCGTCATATCGGCCACGCGCACCATGGCATGGATTTGGCGCATTCCCTCGGCATTTTGGTAGGACGCCACCTTGGCGAGCACGATTTCCACTTCCGCATCATGGGCGAGATAATTCAGCGTCGTCACCACGGACCAGCGATCCATCTGGCCTTGGTTGAGCTGCTGCGTGCCATGGTAAAGCCCCGTTGTATCGCCCAGCCCCACGGTGTTGGTGGTGGAAAATAGCCGGAAAAATGGGTGGGGGCTGATGACGCGGTTTTGATCCAGCAAGGTCAGCTTGCCTGAGGCCTCCAGCACGCGCTGGATGACGAACATCACATCTGGGCGCCCGGCATCATATTCATCGAACACGATGGCCATGGGCCGCTGCAAGGCCCACGGCAAAATGCCTTCGCGAAACTCGGTGATTTGCTTGCCATCCTTCAAGACGATGGCATCCTTGCCAACGAGATCGATGCGGCTGACATGGCTATCGAGATTGACGCGGATCATCGGCCAGTTCAGCCGCGCGGCCACCTGCTCGATATGCGTGGATTTGCCGGTGCCGTGATAGCCCTGCACCATGACGCGGCGGTTGAAGGCAAAGCCCGCCAAAATGGCCAAGGTGGTCTGCGGATCGAAGCGATAGGCCGTATCGAGTTCGGGCACGTATTCGCTGCGGGCCGAAAAGGCCGGCACTTTCATCTCGCTGTTGACGCCGAACACGTCCCGGGCGGACAGTTCGCGGTCGGGCAGGGCTTTGGTCGAGTCATTCACGGTGCTCATCGGCCTATGTAGGCGGGCTTATGGCCCAAAGCCAAGGGGCCGCTCAGCGACTTTTTCCACTGGGGCCGGGCTTGGCACGCGTATGCGCACCCAGCCATGCGATTATGCCAACCAGCGTATCGGAGGGGATGAAGGCGTCGAACTGCTCGGTGATATCCAGCATTTCCCAGGCGGCCAATAGCCCCAGGGGTCCCCACAGGAAAACCAGGCCCACGAGCCCGAGCGCCTCGGCACCAAAGCTGAGCCCGATGAACAGGCGCCCAAAAGTGAAATCCCAGAAATCAGCGCCGGCGCACAGCGCAAGTTTGATCCAGACGGGCCAATCGATCCCGCGTTGAAGATTCCACCAGGCGCGCGGGCGCGTGTTTACATCCATGGCCATCACCCAGCCGGATTAGCCGGCCTCAAAAGGATACATCCACTTCTGCAAAGGCGAACAGCGGTGAAACACTGCGCCCATTGGGGGCATTGCTTTCGAAATTCGCGTCCAGCAGGGCAACGCCGCCCACGTCAAAGCGCAGCGCATTGGGGATCAGCCAATAGCGCCCCGTGATTTCCAATTGGTGGCCGGCAAAGCGGCCCGATTGGCCGCTGGGATCGCGGATGCCGGCCGCGAAGGCATCGCGGGCCTGCGCCAGAAACAAGGCGCGGTAGAATAGCGCCCCGCTGAAGCGCGGATTGGGCGCGATATCCAGGCGCAAAGCCGGGCTGGTGATATTGCCGACTGGCACGTCATTGAGCAGACCGCGCGGGCCAAAATCGGCGCGGCGCGGGCCGAACAGGCTGTCAAAGCGCCCGGAAATGCCATCATTGGGATCGGCATCGCCGCTGCCATAATCATAGATAAAGGCGAGGCGCGGCTTCCATGGGCTCGCCCAGGTATAGCCCAAAGTGGCGTGCACATAAGCCGCCCGGACCGAAAGATCGCGGATATTGGCCGGATTGTTCGAGCTGCGCGCACTGCCGCGCTGGACGCCGCCTTCGAGTTCGAAATCCCAGGCCCTGGGGGCCGGGAGGCGCAGGATGCGCGCGCCCGGTGTGTAAAACTCCCGATCCAGGGTTTGGAAGCGGCCATCCTGCTCATCCACGGCGAACAGAAAGATTTCGCCGCTGGAATGGAAGGGCAAATCCTTGCGCCGCAACAGCGCGCCCCAGAAAGTGAGATCGAAGGTTTCGGTATCGAACACCACTTTGTTGTTCAGCACGCTATCGCGATCATTGGGCAGGCGCGTATGGGGCAAGGTATAAAACAGCGTGGCTTCGGTGTTTTTGGCATCGGTCCAATCCACGCGCAGGCCAGTGAAGGCATTGGTGGCATTGCGAAAGGCATGGCGCCCGGCCAGCCGGGCAGAGCCAAGATTCATGGTGAAGCGGCCGAACTGGGCATCCAGCTTGTCGCCGGGTGCCAGCACGCTTTTCAGCGTCACTGCGCCATAAGCCTGGACCAATTCGGCCGCGTTCACATCGTCGGCGGTGACGCCGCTGCCCACATCGGTGAGATAAGAGCGGGAATCGATCAGCTCCGCGCCGATGCGAAAGGGGGCGAATTTGGCCTCCGCGAACAGATTGGTGCGCAGGAAAAGGCCCTGGTCGGAGCCGGTCAGGCCTGGGCGGAACTGGCGGCTCAAGGTTTCGTATCGGGCGCGGAAATCACCGCGCAGCGTCAGCCAATCGGGCAAATCCAGCGCATCATGGATTTTCCATGGCTTGGCTGGGCTGGCATTGGTTTGGGCGTACGCCGTGCACGCGGGCGTCAAAGCCAAAGCGAGAGCGGTCAACGCAAAGAGTTTCATGAGGCTTCAGTGGGCGTGGGGAGGGAGAAGCGCAAGCCAAAGGCTGGCACTATCACACGCGTTTGAGGAAAGGTGCGCTCACACAAATCCCGCCGCTTTTAGCACCTGATAAGCGCGGATCACCTTATGCAGATGGGCCTCGGCGGTGCGATCCCCGCCATTGCTATCGGGGTGGTAGCGCTTGACGAGCTCCGCGTAACGGATCCGCACCGCGGACTTATCGGCACTATCCTCCAACCCGAAAATCTCAAAGGCCAGGGCCTGCACCCGGCCGATGCGCGGGCGGCGCGGCTCGAAATCGGGGCCGGCCTTGCCCCCGTGCAACACGCCGAAGCGATCGCGCACCTTGCCGGCCTGGAAGGCACGGAAGGCCGCCGCCTCGCGCGCGCCGCGCCCGGCCCGGAAAGCCCAGGTGGGCCGATGGCCAACCCACTCGCTCTGCTCGAAAGCGGCAAGCTCATCATCGTCCATGCCCTGAAAAAAATTCCAGCGATTATTATATTCGCTGGCGTGCTCTGGGCAAAACAACCAGAACTCCCCCATGCGATCGCGTGATTTGGGCGCACGGCATTCGCCCAGCCGCTCGCAGCCCGTATAGGCACAGGCGCTGGGCTCTGGCTGCTGGGCGCGCTTGCCCGAAGCGGGTTTCTTAACCCGGATATCCACGAATTTGGGGCGGTAGTTGAATGCTGCGGCCATTTCACTACGAGTATGGGGAAGTTTGTTGATGCGGACAAGCAAGTGATCGAACCGATTAAAATTCCTTCTCAGCGCGCCGATCGCATGCGCGCAGCGCTCGCGCTGCAGTTTGACGATGCCATCATCCAGGTGCGTGATGACAGCATGCGCCATGCTGGCCATGCCGGCGCGCGGCCGGGGGGCGAAACACATTATCACGTGCAGGTGCAATGGGGCGGGTTTGCGGAGCTTGGCCGCTTGGCCCGCCACCGCCTGATCACCGATGCTCTGGCCGCAGAATTCGATACCGGCCTGCACGCGCTTACCATTGAGGCTAATCCATGAACGATGCTCTGCGCCTAGACGGCGTCACCAAACGCTATGGCGACAAAATTGCCGTGGATGCGATCTCCTTCAGCGTGCAGCCTGGGGAAATGTATGCGCTGCTTGGCCCCAACGGGGCGGGCAAAACCACCACGCTGCGCATGATTTGCGGCCTCTTGCGCCCCGATGCGGGGCAGATCAGGGCCTTTGGCGTGGATGTGATCAACGATCCCATGGCCGCCAAGCGCCTGATCGCTTGGGCCCCGGATGAGCCCCAGCTGTATGACCGCCTCAATCCGATGGAATATCTGGAGTTTGTGGCCGCGTTGTGGGATTGCGAGCCCAAAGCCGCCCGTGCTTTGGCGCAGGAGCTGCTGGAGCGCTTGGGCCTGTGGGAAAACCGCCAGCAACGCTGCGAAAGTTTTTCGCGCGGGATGAAGCAAAAGACGGCTTTGGCCGGGGCCCTGATCCATGATCCCAAGCTTTTGCTATTGGATGAGCCCTTGACCGGCCTCGATGCTGCGGCGGCCCGCCTGGTCAAGGACATGCTGGCCGAGCGCCTACAGGCCGGCGGGGCTATCATCCTTACCACCCATATTCTCGATGTCGCGGAGCGCATGGCCGATCGGATCGGCATTATCCGCTCGGGCGCGCTGCGTGCCGAGGGCAATTTGGCGCAATTGCGGGCCGTTGCGGGGGAAAGCGGCAGCCTCGAAGACGTCTTCTTGCGCCTAGTGGCACCGGACGAGCCAACGCCATGAACGCGCGTCATCTTTGGCTTTTTGCGCGCCACGAAGCGCGCCTTGCGCTGCGCTCCATGCTGGGGCGGGTCAATAAGCCGCTCGCACGCTTCGTTCTGCTGGCTTTTTTGGGCCTGCTGGCTATAGGGCTGTCCTTGCTGGCGGCCTTTGGGCTGAAAGCCATCAATGGGTCGCTATCGCCGGTGGTGTTGGCTGGGATATCGGCCGGGCTGATCCTGCTCTCCACCTTGATGTTGGCGCAGGCATTGCTGAACGCGGTTGAATCCGTTTTCGTGCGCGCCGATCTCGATTTCCTCATGGGTGCACCCATTTCGCCCGCCATTGTCTTGGGCGTGCGCATGCTGGTGCTGGCGCTGAATACATCGCTGTTTTGGCTGATCATTGCCACCGGGGCGGGCATCGGGGCTGGCGTGCTGGGCGATTGGCGGTGGCTGGGCCTGCCCTTTGCTGTGTTGGGCCTGGGCATGGCCATGGTGGGCCTGGCTTTGCCGATCGCCGATGTGTTGTTTCGTGTGTTTGGGGCGCGGCGCGTGCGCCCCATCGCCCAAGGCATTTCGGGCGTCATTGGCGTCTCGATCGGGCTTGGCTTTCAGTTTTGGAACATTTCCCGCATCGGCGCGGACCGCAGCGCAGACATTCTGCAGGTGTTCAAAACCGTGGGCCGGGTGGCACCGCCCATTGACAGCTGGGTGTGGATCCCCGCCCGGGCCTTCAGTGCCGATTGGAAAGCGCTGAGCCTGTGGCTGCTGGTGACGAGCTTTTTGTTCGTCTGGCAGGTGCTGCGTTTCAGCCGGCGCTTTCTGGCCCGCGTGGCCGCGGCGGCGGGACAAAGCAGCGGGCGCAAGGGGCCGATCAAACCAGCGGGGCCCTTCCGCAGCGGGCGTGCCGCGCTGATCGCCAAGGAGCTGCGCTTGCTCGTGCGCAATCCCATCGCGGTGCCGTCTTTGTTGTTACCCTTTTTGTCTTTGGCACCGTTGACCATCCCCTTGCTCGGTTTGGTGCGCGGGCAAGGCACATTGCCAGTGGCCTTGACCTCCTTGGCGGCCAGCCTGATCGCCTGGATCGCCTTATCCACCTCGCGGGCCATGGTGGGTTTGACCCTCTTGGTCGAGGAGGCCCCTGATTTGGCGCTGGCCGCGCCTGCAGCAAACCGCGGTTTGCAGCGCGCCAAGCTGATCGCGGCGCTTACGCCGGCGGTGGGCCTGGCCAGCCTGGTGATCATGCCCTTGGCCTTTTTCGCGCTGCAAGCGGGGTTGGCCAGTTTGCTGGGCATGCTGGGGGCCAGTTTGTGTACCGGCCTGGTCGCGATCCGCCATGGCCGGCCGCGCACCAAGAAGGAGCTGCGCCCAGGCCGCACCATGCCGCGCATGCCCTTGGGAATTACAGTTGGCGGCGGCTTGGCGACCAGTGGCTTCCTGGTGGCGGTTGGGCTGGGCTCCAATAGCCTGTGGCCGGTGGCGGTCATTCCCGCGCTGATCGGGGTGGGGCTGACTTTGGTCTTGCTCGATGAGCCGGTGCAGATCGAGCCGGAAATCCTGGCCACGCCCAAACCGCGCTTTGGCAAGGCAAAAGCCGCGCTCAGCGCTGTTTTTGCGCGCGTGGGCCAAAGAATAGCCAAGCCAAAAACCCCAGAAAAGGGATGAACAGCACCACCACAATCCATACGGCTTTGGAAAAGGGGCGCGTGCGCTCACTCTGCGCGACGTGAAATACCGCCCACAGCGCCAAAACCAAGGATAGGAGAAAGCCCAGCCCGAATTGCTCCCAGCTCTGCCCAAACACCGTCTACGCTCCCTTGCAATGATAAGACTTAGGCATGGCTGGTCTCTTCGTTCTCGCTGATAGCAGGCAAGATCAGCCAAGCCGGCGGATCAAGCGTGCAGAGTAAGCCGCCCGCCAGCAATGGCTCCTGCGCGGTCAGCGCCCTGTCCAGCCGCAGCAAGCCCAGGGCCGCGCAATGCCCCACCGCGCGGATGCTGCCCAATTCAGCGCTGCCGGCGGTGATCAGCGCCCCGGCCTCGGGCACGCTTTCGGCAAAGCGCAGTCTGCAGAATTTTTTGCGCGTGGTTGCGCGCCGCTTCATCCGGCTGACATTCTCCTGGCCGGGAAAGCAGCCTTTCTTGAAGCTCACCCCATTGAGCTCTTCCAGCAGCCCCTCGAGCGCAAACACTTCTTCCGGGCCGGCATCTTGCGCAAGATCGGGCACGCCTGCCGCCACCCGGGCGCGCAGCAGCGCCTCCTCGGGGTAAAGCGCGGGCGCATTGCTCCGGGGCACAATGGCGCGTTGGCCCCATTCGGGCTGGCGGGGATCAGGCCCGGCCCATAGCGCGCCTGCTGGGGGCACCCCCTCATAGGTGGCGACGGCCAAATCCGGGCAGGCCTCGATATCCACTGCCGCGCGCAAGCGAAAGCGCCTGAGCCGCTGCTGCAAGTCCTCCAGGCGTGTTTCATCGCAATCCAGCAGCATGCCTTCACCGGTGCGCCAGATGAAAAAATCGGCGCTGATCTTGCCCTGGGGTGAGAGTAGGGCCCCATAAGCCAGCGTGCCGATCTCTAGGCCGCTGAGGCTTTGCGTGACCAGCTTTTCGAGAAAATCCAGGCTATCTGGCCCGCTAACGCGCAGGCAAAAGCGGCGGGCCAGCGGGCCGAAGGCAGTGTGCATGTGCGCAATTTGGCCCTTGCCCGCCACTTGGCAAGCCCAAAATGGCCGGCCATGACTGCGCCCATGAAGCGGCTGTTGTTTATCACCTCTGGCCCGATCGGTGATTGCGTGCTGTCCACCGGGGCGCTGGAATTGGCCCGGGCGCGGCTGAGCGGGGATCCGGCCGTGACCATTGCTTGCGGGCCCAATGCGGCGGAAATGTTCCGGGCGGTGCCGGGGCTGACGAGGGTATTGCCCATCCAGAAACTGCCCTTGGCCGGGCATTGGCTGAAATTATGGGGCCGGCTGGGGGGTGAAATCTTTGATCTGGCGGTGGATCTGCGCGGGTCTGGCCTTACCTACGCCTTGGCGTGCCGGCGGCGGGTGGTAAGGCGGGTCCGCGGTGAGGGCCATCAATGCGAGCGTGTCGGGGCCTTGTTTGGCCAGCCCCAGGGCTTGGCACCGCGTCTGTTTCTGGACGAGGCGGCGCACGGCGCGGCGCACGCGGCCTATACGGGGCGGGGCTTTGTGGCGCTTGGCCCCGGCGCGAAATTTCCCGGTAAGCGCTGGCCCGCCGATCGCTTTTCCGATATCGCACGACGCCTGACCGCGCCGGGCGCTGCCTTGGCGGGCGCGCCCATTTTGGTGCTTGGCAGCGCTGCGGAAACCGCTTTGGCCCAAAGAATAGCGGCCGCGTGCGGGGGCCAGGCCCTGGCCGGGGAGTTGGATTTGCTGGCCAGCGCGGCCTTGCTGGCGCGGGCTGGGGTGTTTATCGGCAATGATTCTGGCCTCATGCATTTGGCAGCGGCGGCGGGCGCGCCCACTCTGGGCTTGTTTGGCCCCTCTGATGAAGCCCGTTACGCGCCGTTTGGGGCGAAGGGCTTGGCGGTGCGCGGGTCGCGGACCTATGCCACGCTGCGTCAAGCGGGCTGGTCCGAGGCGCATCCCGATTCGCTGCTCCAGGATCTGACCATCGAACGCGCTTTGGCGGGCGTACATACATTGTTGCAGAGGCAGATTGGTGATGAGCGCGCGATTTGAGCTGATGCTACACGGCGGGCAGGTGTTTACACCCAATGGCCTGGAGGCGGTCGATATCGGGGTGCATGGGGGGCGGATCACCGCGATCGGCAAGCTCGATCCCAACCACGCCGCCGAGGCGATCCCCGTGAAGGGCCTCACCGTGTTGCCGGGCGTGATCGACACGCAGGTGCATTTTCGTGAGCCGGGCCTTGAGCACAAAGAGGATTTGGAGAGCGGCTCGCGCGCGGCGGCGCTCGGTGGAGTCACCGCTTTTTTTGAAATGCCCAATACCAAGCCGCCCACCGTTTCCGAGGCGGCTTTGGCCGATAAGCTGGCGCGCGCCGCAGGCCGCTGCCACGTGGATTACGCCTTTTATGTCGGTGCTACGCAGGAGAATGCCGCGCAGCTAAGCGCGTTGGAGCGCCTGCCTGGGTGCTGCGGGGTAAAGACCTTTATGGGCTCCTCGACCGGCTCTTTGTTGGTAGGCGATGATGCCGGTTTGGAGGCCGTGCTGCGGGCCATGCAGCGGCGCGGGGCCTTCCATGCGGAAGACGAGGCCCGCCTGCAGGCCCGTTTGGGGCTCGCCAAGGCTGGCGATCCCAGCAGCCATCCGCTGGTGCGCGATGATGAGGCCGCTTTGCTGGCGGTGCAGCGCTTGGTGGCCATGGCCCGCAGGCTCGGCAAGCGGGTGCATGTGCTGCACGTCTCTTCGGCCAAGGAAATGGCCTTCCTGGCCGGTGCCAAGGATGTGGCCACGGTAGAGACCACGCCGCAATTTCTCAGCTTTCAAGGCCCGGAGGTTTATGAGCGGCTTGGCAGCTTGGCGCAGATGAACCCGCCAATCCGTTATGCCCCTGATCGTGCCGCGCTGTGGAAACTGGGCATCGCCCAAGGCGTTGTGGATGTGATCGCCACCGATCACGCGCCCCACACTTTTGCGGAAAAAGCCCAAGCCTATCCCGCCTCGCCCTCTGGCATGCCGGGCGTGCAGACGCTCGTGCCGGTGATGATGACGCATGTTGTCGAAGGCCGGCTTAGCCTCGCGCGCTTTGTCGATCTGACCAGCGCCGGCCCCGCGCGCATATTTGGCATTCAGGGCAAGGGCCGCATCGCCCTTGGCTATGACGCCGATTTCACCGTGATGGACATGGCGCGCGCGCGTGTCATCGCCAATGCCGATCAGGCCAGCCGGGTGGGCTGGACCCCCTTCGATGGCTGGCGGGCCAAGGCCTGGCCGATTATGACCATCGTGCGCGCCTCCTTGGTGATGCGCGAGGGAGAGATACTGGCCGCCAGCCGGGGCGCGCCTCTGCGCTTTTTGGAATGCATGGTGCCATAAGGCGATTGTGGGGAAGGAAGTTCGCCTTTGTGCCGTTGTCGCCCTGCGAGGACAGCACAAAGGAAATTCTCCATGAAACGGAAGTTGGAAGTTTTGCTCGCGGCCGCGGTGCTGGCCGCCACCTTTGCCCCGATCGCCGATGCCTCCGCCCGGGAGCGGCGCTCGGCCGGATCGGTTACCACCCAGCGCGGGACCTATCAGGGCCAAGCGGTGCGCACCCGCCAGCCAGGCCAGGTGAGCCGTGATGCCACGGTCACGGGGCCCAAAGGTGCCCAGCAATCGGTGAGCCAACGCCGCCAGCGTGATGCCGCGGCCGGTACCGCCAGCGCGGATCGCACCCGCACCTTCTCCGATGGCAGCTCGCGCAATGTGAATAACCAGGTGCAGCAAACCGGCGAAGGGGCCTATGCCGCCCAGCGCACCGTCACCGGCCGCAACGGCGAAACCCGCACCCAAACGGGCCAATTCGCCACCACGCCCACAGAAAATGGTCGCAGCACCACAGGCCAAATCCAAACCCAAAACGGCCAAAGCGTTGATTACAATCGCGATGTCAGCCGCTCGGAAAACGGCCGCGCCGTGAGCAGCAGCGCCACCTTCGCCGATGGCACCAGCGCGTCACGCGAAAGCCAAACAGCCTGCGCGCAAGGCGCCGGCTGCACGACCAGCGCCACATTGACGGATCGCCAAGGCCGGCAAACCAGCAGCACGCAGAACGTGCAGCGCACCGATACGGGGGCGGTTTTGGCCCGCGACACCACCTTCCCGGATGGCAGCACGCGCAGCGTCGATACCGCCACGACCCGCAATGGGGATGGCTCGGCTTCGGCGACCCGCACGGTCACCGGGCGCGATGGGCAAACCCGCACGCAATCAGCGGAAGGCTCGACTTCCGTCACGCCGTAACCGCTCGATTGATTTGACTTCCCCTTCGACTGGCGCCTCCCCCCGCACCGTTCGTCGAAGACAAGGACGGAGCGCGAGCTGCGCGGCGCAAGCCGGGCGGCTCGTGTTTCGTTTTGCTGCGGCGGGTCTTCGATGGGGACTTGCACACGCGCCAGCGCTGTGGATCATGCGCTTTGGACCGCTGCGACTTGGGGGCGAACATGCTGAAAATCCTGATTTGGTTGGTTGGGGCGGTGCTTGCTCTGGTGGCGGGGGGGCTGGCTTGGCTGGGATTTGCGCCAGAACCCACGCCGGTTCCTGCCCCTGAGGCGCAGGTGGCCAGGGGTTTGCAGATCCTGGCGGATCCCCGCTGGGCCGCCCCGCAGGGATGGGCCTGGGCGAAGTACACGCTACCGGACGGTAGCAATTTGCGCTATGGCATGGCCGCTCCTGTGGCATTGCCCCCTGTGACAGCCCTTCCGCTTCCGCCACGCTCGAGCGCGCGTCCGGTGCCTGCATTGCCGCCACCGCCGCAACCGGTGTTTGTGTTCGTGCCTGGCTTTACGGGGCTGATCGAGCAGCATTTCGAGCTGTTCAATCGCCTGACCAAGCAAGGCGTGCGCGTCTATGCGGTGGAATTGCGCGGCCAGGGTGGCTCCAGCCGGCCCTTGCCGGGGCCCGATGGCCAGCAGAAATCCTATCTCGGCGATTTCAAAGTCTACGCCGATGATCTCGCGGCGTTTATCAGCCAAGTCGTGCGGCCAGCCGCGGGTGATAATGTGGTGGTGCTTGGCGGCTTGTCCTTGGGTGGCCATGCCGTGCTGCGCACGGCGGTGGAAACTCCGGACGTGGCGGATGCTTATGCGCCGATCTCACCGGCCATCGGCATATTCACCAAGCCCTTGTCCGAGCCGCAGGCCTTGTTGCTGACCTCCACGCTCACCAATCTGGGTGCGGGCAGCCATTATGCTGTGGGCAGCGGCCCGCGCAGCTGGCCGCCCGAGCGGCTGGACGGGATCGGTTCGTGCGGGGCCGATCCGGCCCGTGCCGCGGCGCTCAACGCCTGGTATGTCACCAGCCCCGACGTGCTGGTTGGCGGCGCGACCAATGCCTGGCTGGCGGCGTTTATCCGCTCCGGAGCGCTGCTGCAGGACAAAGCCCAGCTGGCCAAGGTGACGCGGCCAGTTCTGATGATCATTCCGCAGCGCGATACGGTGGTGAAATCAGGAGTCAGTGCGCAATCTTGCGCCAGTATTACGGGATGCACCTCCGTGATGATCGAAAGGGCGCATCATTGCCCCTTCCAGGATTCCGACGCGGAATTTGACGAGGCCTATGGCGAGTTGATGGGGTTCATCCAGGCACGGGTCGCGGCAGCGACACCCGCGCCTGTGCCCATGCCATGAACGGCGCGCACGCTTTGGTGCGGACCCTCGCCGATTGCGGGGTGACGGCGTGCTTTGCCAATCCTGGCACCAGCGAAATGCACCTCGTCTCGGCGCTGGATGGCGAAAGCCGCATCCGCTCGGTGCTGTGTTTGTTTGAAGGCGTGGCTACGGGGGCTGCCGATGGCTTTGCGCGCATGGCCGGCTTTCCGGCGATGACGCTTTTGCATCTGGGGCCCGGCCTGTTGAATGGCGGCGCGAACTTGCACAATGCGCGTCGCGCCTTTTCCCCCTCGATCCAAGTGGTGGGGGATCATGCGAGCGGCCATGCCCAGTTCGATGCGCCCTTGGCCAGCGATATCGCGGCGGTGGCCGGCTCCCTAGCCCAATGGGTGGGCCGGGCCGAAAACGCGGCGCAATGCGGGCCAATGGCCGCTTTGGCCTTTCAGAAATCGCTCGACTTGCCCGGCGGCGCATCGGTGCTGATCCTGCCGGCCGATGCCGCCTGGAGCGAAAGCGGCGCGCCGTGCCCGCCGTTGGAGATCGCGCCCCGGACCGTGGTGACCGAGGCGGCGATCATGGCGGCAGCCCAAGCGCTGCGCGCAGCCGCCAAGCCGGTTTTGCTCATTGGCGGCGCAGCCTTGACGCAAGCGGGCCTCGCTTCTGCGGCGAGGCTGGAGACCTGGGGAGTGCGGGTCATGACGGATACTTTCCCGGCCCGCCAGGCGCGCGGGGCGGGGGTGTTTGCGCCGGCGCGGATGCAATATTTCAGCGAAATGGCCCAAGCGGATCTGGCAGGTGCCGATTTGATGGTTTTGCTGGGTGCGCGCGCGCCGGTGGCGTTTTTCGCTTACCCGGATAAGCCCGCCTCCCCCATACCGCCGGGCTGCCAGACGCTGGCTTTGGGCGGGGTGGAGGTGGACGGCGTGCGCGCGCTGGAGGCTTTGGCGGCGGCGATGCAGGCACCGGTGGCGGGGGCCGCTGCCCCAGCCGCCAGCTTTGCGCCGCCCAGCGGGCCATTATCCGTGCAGGATGTTGCCATCAGCTTGGCCCGGCACATGCCTGAGGGGGCCATCATCGCCGATGACGGCGTCACCAGCAGTTTGCCCGCCTTCGCGCTGACCGCCGGGGCCGCGCCCCATGATTGGCTGTGCCTGACAGGCGGGGCGATCGGCATGGGCATGCCTTTGGCCATCGGCGCGGCCATCGCCGAGCCGGCGCGCAAGGTGATCTGCCTCAGCGGCGATGGGGCGGGCATGTATACGCCGCAGGCGCTCTGGACCATGGCGCGCGAGGGCCTGGATATCACCGTGATCGTGTTCGCCAATCGCAGCTATCGCATCCTCAATATCGAACTGGCGCGCACAGGCGCGGGCAGCACGGGCGCGGGCAGCCCTGGCCTGGTGGCCGGGCGCATGCTCAGCCTCGATGGCCCGGCCTTGGACTGGGTGCAGCTGGCGCAGGCGCAAGGCCTGCCCGCGCGCCGCTGCGAGCGCGCCGAGGATTTCGACGCGGCCTTGGCGGCTTTTCTGGCCTGCCCGGGCCCCAAATTGATCGAGGCCATGGTGTGAGCGGCGCGGCGGCGCGCATGGCCATCGGCCAGCGGCGCGGGCTGACGGGTGGGGAAATCGCCCTCTCGCACGAAATGTTCGGTGCCAGCATCGCCTATGATCGCGTGCGCATCGTGCAGGCCGTGCCGCTGGCCTTCGGGGCCATGGTGCCTTTGGGCGGCACCATTGTTTTCGCGCGCTGGCGCGCCGCGTTGGATTTCACCGTGACCCCGGTGGAGGAGCAAGGCTGGTTCATCCATGAAATGGCGCATGTCTGGCAGGCAAAGCGAGGCATTCTCTTGCCGCTGGCCAAGCTGGCCGCCTTGGGGCGTGGGGCCTATTCCGTTCGGCTGCGGCCCGGCCAGCCATTGGCCGCTTATAACATCGAGGCGCAGGCCGAAATCGCCCGCTTGGTCTGGCGCGCCCGCATTCGCAGGGCCGAGCCGGATCACGAATTGGAGGCCCTCTGGGCGCAGGCTTTGGGCTGAATGCCGGATTCTCAGTCCGCAGACACGCTCGCGGGACGCGATTTTGATAAGCACTCCGGTCTGCTTGCTTCAACTAGAGTTGCTTCGTGATCCCAGTGCAGCATCCTCCTTCGCCATTGGTCGTGTCACTGCAGCAAGCGGAATTGCCGCAGCATGTCAGGCATCCCGTGCTGCAGCACCGATCGCCGCCAGCCACGTATGTAAAATCAGGGATTTGCGCTCCTGCGAGCGGTTCAGTGGCGAGCTCCTGCCAGAGAGAACAGGACTTCACAGGGTTTGGAACTTTCGTTAGTTTCCGCGCGACGACTTCTTTGGCGACGACTGAAAAGTGCAGCAATGCTGCACCGCGTGCTGAAGGCGCAGGGCTCGTCACGCTTGCGCGTTCACCAGCCAAAAAAGAAAGCTGGGGAGAAGAGATCTTCTTCCACGCGCCCGATTCGTTGATGAAAATCTGTGCTTGCATCGCCAATCTTTTCGCGCCTGCTGGGGCTGGGCGCGTAGCATCTGGCGCAATCATCAATCGCACGGCATAGCCGCCTGGCTTATTGACGGATACAAACGCCTCGTCTGCGGCTTTCGAGATGATCACGGGTGAGCCCAAAATGGTGTTCCCTTGTTGGATTTGCAATTGAATTTCGAAAAACTGCTCCGGTGCAGAGCTGGTTTGAGCAAAAACAGATGCAGCTCCGCAAAATATCAACCAAATGGTCAAAAATATTGAATGAAGCGCGCGTCTCATTTTCTATTCTCCAACCATTCGATAAAAATCAACCATTGATTGTACGTAGCGTCAAGCGCGAATCTAAGCAATTTACATGGCACGATAATGCCAGGTTGGTTTTGCTCGCAATCTCCTGCTAATCTTGCCCCATGAGCATGCTTCCCATTGCCCTTTCGCAAATCGGCGCGCGTTTGTTCGATACGCCCGCCACGCTGGATAAGCTGATCGGCGCGCTGCAGGAGGCAAGCGTGGCCGGCGCGCGCCTCATCGTTTTTCCCGAGGCGCTGCTGGGCGGCTATCCCAAGGGGGTGGATTTCGGGGCGCGTGTCGGCTCGCGCAGCGCTGAAGGGCGCGAATGGTTTCGCCGCTATCATGCGAGCGCGGTGGAGCGCGATGGGCCGCAGATCGCCGCATTGCGCCAAGCGGTGCAGGCGGCGGGGCTCTTTTGCGTGCTGGGCCTGATCGAGCGCGCCGGCGGCACCCTCTATTGCGTGGCCGCGACGTTCGGCCCCGATGGGGCCATCCTGGCTTGGCGGCGCAAATTGGTGCCCACGGCCATGGAGCGCTTGATCTGGGGCAGCGGCGGGCCGGGGGATCTGGAATGCGCCTCCACCCCTTGGGGAAATCTATCGGCCAGTATTTGCTGGGAAAATTACATGCCCTTGCTGCGCCAGCATTGGTATGAGCGCCAGGTGGCGCTCTATTGCGCGCCGACGGTGGATGATCGCGAGGCCTGGCTGCCCTCGATGCGCATGATCGCGCTGGAGGGGCGCTGCTTCGTGCTTTCGGCCTGCCAATATTTACTGCGCGGCGATGCGCCGGCCGATTTCCACCCCATCCAGGGGGAGGCCGGCGATACGGTGCTCATCAACGGCGGTTCTTGCGTCATCGGGCCTTTGGGGGAGGTGATCGCCGCGCCCGTGTTCGGGCGCGAGGCGCTGGTGCTGGCCGAGCTGGATCTGGACGCCATCCCCCGCGCCAAATTCGATCTGGACGTGGCGGGCCATTATGCGCGGCCGGATTTGCTGCGGCTTGATCGGGGGCGCTATAGCCCCTAGCCGTGACAACGGGTATGCGCATGATACTTTTTGCTTGATTGTTGCGCGCACGAAAGCAAAGGGGGCTTGCGTTGTTCATTGCCGCTGAGGGCGCTGACGAGTTGGAAGTCAAGGGGCTGCAGGCCCATTGGCGAACCCACTTTTGACCGAGCGACTGGATGGCACGCGCCAGGCCGCTGAAAAGCGAGGCGTTTTTGAAATGCTCTTGCCCAATTGGCTGCTAGCGGCGCTCAGCTTGGCGCTGTTCGTTGCAGTGTGCATGGCTTTGGCGCGCGGGCAGGCGCATTGGTCGGCGATTCCAATAATGGTGTGGGCGCATCTGGGGTCCATCTTGCTGGCGACGGGCCTGACGCCGATCATGTTGCTGCGCCCCAAGGGGGATCGCCCACACCGGGCCATCGGCTATGTCTGGGTGACGGCCATGGTGGGGACGGCTTTGATCAGCCTGTTCCTGAAGCTGAACCGCAATGATGGGGCCTTGCAGGGGCTTGGGGTGTTTACGGGGGATTTCTCGCCCATCCATGCCTTGTCTGTATTCGTGTTGATCATGGTGCCGCTGCTGGTCATTTTCGCGCGCCAGCACAAGTGCGCCGCCCACGAGCGCGCGGTGCGGGGCCTGGTGATCGGTGCCTTGCTGATTGCCGGCACCTTCACCTTTCCCTTCGGGCGGCTGATGGGCGCTTGGCTGTTCGGGTGAACGGCCAAACGCCCAGCATAAGCGCTTATTTCCCCATCACGGCTTTGGCTTCGAGATATTCCTCAAGGCCCAAAAGGCCCCATTCGCGGCCATTGCCCGATTGCTTATAGCCGCCAAAGGGGGCGGCCGTATCCATGCCCGCGCCGTTGAGGTGCACATTGCCGGCGCGCAGCCGTTTGGCGACCGCGAAAGCGTGCTCCTCGGAGCCGGATTGCACATAAGCCGAGAGGCCATAGACGGTGTCATTGGCCATGGCGATGGCCTCTTCCTCGTCCGCATACGGGATCATGGTCAGCACCGGGCCGAAGATTTCCTCGCGCGCGATGGTCATGTCATTCGTCGCGCCAGCGAACACGGTCGGCCGCACGAAATAGCCGCGGTTAAAGCCCTCGGGCCGGCCGATGCCGCCCGCCATCAGCTTCGCGCCTTCGTCGATGCCCTTTTGGATGAGGGCCTGGACCTTCTGGAATTGATTGGCGTTGGAAAGCGGGCCGATGGCGCCGCGCTCCGCGCTGGCAGGATCCATAACCTTCACGGAATTGGCGATCGCCCCGGCCATTTCGGCGGCCTGATCGTGCAAAGCCGCCGGCACAAACAAACGCGAGGGCGCGTTGCACGATTGGCCCGAATTGCTCATCATGCCCAGCACGCTGATTTGCATGGCTTTGGGCAGATCGGCATCGGCAAGGAGAATATTGGGGCTCTTGCCGCCCAATTCCTGTGCCACGCGCTTGACGCTATCGGCCGCGGATTTGGCCACCAAAATTCCAGCGCGGGTTGAACCCGTGAAGGAGACCATGTCGACATCGGGATGCGCCGAGAGCGCTGCACCGACGCCCGGGCCATCACCATTGACCAAATTGAACACGCCCGCCGGCACGCCGGCATCATGCAGCACCTGCGCCAGGATCAAGGCATCGAGTGGGGCCAGCTCGGAGGGCTTCAAAACCATGGTGCAGCCGGCCGCCAAAGCCGGGGCAATTTTGCAGGCGATCTGATTGGCCGGCCAATTCCACGGCGTGATGAAGGCGCACACCCCGATCGGTTCGCGCAGCAGCCGCGATTTGCCGATGCTGCGCTCGAATTCATAGCCTTCCAGCAGGCGGCGCGCCTCCATGAAATGCCCGAGCGCGGAAGGGGCCTGCGCGCCATTGGCCAGCCACATGGGCGCGCCCATTTCCTGGCTGATGGCCACCGCCACTTCGCCCATGCGCGCCGAATAGCCGGCGATGATGCGATCGAGCAGGCTCATGCGCTCTTCGCGGCTGGTCTGGCTGAAGCTGGCGAAGGCGCGCCGCGCCGCCGCCACCGCGCGATCCACATCGGCCTTGCCGCCCAAGGCGATGCGCGCGATCGGCTCTTCATTGGCCGGGTTGATCACCGCGTGGGGGCGCAATTCCGCAGGATTCACCCACGCGCCATCGATGTAAAACTGCAAATGATCGGTCATGCCAGTCTCCAAACCAGGGGGGCATCATCGCGCGTTGCTCATCAATGTGCAATTGCGCCGCTGCGCGCTCTACCATAGGAATTTGGCGTGAACCCAAGGAGGAAAACATGCTTGGTTACGTGACGGTGGGCACCAATGACTTGCCCCGGGCGGCCGCCTTTTACGAGGAATTGGCCAAGGAATTGGGCGTTCCGCGCATGATGGAAAGCGATGGCTTTGTGGCCTGGGGCGTGGCTGATAGCCCCGCCGCGGGCCTGGGCGTGACCAAGCCGTTTAACGGCGAAGTGGCCAGCGTGGGCAATGGCGTGATGGTGGCGCTGGCCGCCAAAGATCGCGCGCAGGTCGATCGCCTTCACGCCAAGGCGCTGGCTTTGGGCGGCAGCTGCGAGGGCCCTCCCGGCGTGCGCATGCCCGGCTTTTATGCTGCCTATTTCCGTGATCTCGATGGCAACAAGCTCAATGCTTTTGTGATGGAGGCACCGCCGGCAAGCCAAGCCTGAGAGGCTCAGCGCATTTTCAGCAACGATCCAATTGCCGTTTTGTGACCGGGAAAGCGCCAAATCAAAGCATGACACCGCTCTGGCTCCGCAAGGCCAAGGGCGGCGCGCTTTGAGTGGATCAATTTAATCCGTTCTGTTGCGAAAACCGCATCACAATTTTCAGGAATGGGTCTAGAACGCATTCAAGAAAAGTGGAGTTGCGGTTTTCTGTCCGAATGCGCTCTAATTTATTGAATCAGAGCATTTTTCGAA